>NZ_JBWKCC010000007.1:19314-286812 GCF_056436655.1 Streptomyces sp. NPDC043427
GGGGGAGCGCGGTGGCGCGGACGGGGGTCGTGGTGGCGCAGACGGGGGTCGTCGTGGCGTCGAGGGGGAGCGCGGTGGCGCGGACGGGGATCGTGATGGGGCAGGCGGGGGTCGTCGTGGCGTCGAGGGGGAGCGCGGTGGCGCGGACGGGGATCGTGGTGACGCGACTACCAAGGCATCGCCACGCCGCCGTTGGGGCGGAGGATCTGGCCCGTCGTGAAGGCTGACGCGTCCGAGGCCAGGTGCAGGACAGCGTGGGCGACGTCCTCCGGCTCTCCGACGCGGCCCAGCGGTGACATGCGGGACATGAGCGCCTCGGTATGCGCCTGCGCATCGGAGTCGTGGCGGTCGGTCATGGGGGTGCGGATCCAGCCCGGGGCGACCGCGTTGACCCGGATGCCGTGCCGGCCCAGCTCCGTCGCCAGCGTCTTCGTCAACTGGACGACGGCCGCCTTGGCCACGCCGTAGCAGAGCAGGCCGGGGCCGCCGGTGTCGACGGCGCCCGAGGCCATGGTCACGATGCTCCCGGGCACGTTCCGAGTGAGCATCAGGCGCGCCACCTCCTGGCAGGCGTACAGCACGCCCTTGAAGTTGACGTTCAGCACCCGGTCGAGGTCCTCGTCACGGGTCTCCAGGACCGGGCTGCTGTGCATGATCCCGGCGACCGCGGCCAGCACGTCGAGGTGCTCGCAGCTCTCCACGGCCTGTCTGACCTGGTCCCGGTCGGTGACGTCGAGGCGGTGGGTGCGGGCCGTGCCGCCACGATTCTTGATCAGGGTCGCCGTCTCGTGCAGGCCCTGCCCGTCACGGTCCGCGCAGTGCACGGTCGCGCCCGCCTCCGCGAGCAGGACCGCACTCGCGCGCCCTATGCCGCTCGCGGCGCCGGTGACGAATGCGGTGCGTCCGGTGAGGTCGTACGCCTTGACGGGCATGAAATGACGGTACGAGCGTTTCTGACGCCCCGTCAATTAGGGGTCCGGCCATGAGTGGTCCATCAGCTGGTCGTGCGGGGGCGGAATCTGCGGGCCGCGGGGCTGCCCGGGGCAGGGACCGGGCCCGTCTGGCAGGTCGGGCACCAGTAGGTGGGGCGCTCGCGGGAGCCGTCACCCTGGTCGGCCACTCGGATCGGCGTACGGCAACGGAGGCAGGGGCGCCGCGCGCGTCCGTACACGAACAGGTCCTGGCCCCGGCGGCCCGTCGTGGCGCGGATCGGACGGTCGCGATTGACCTCCAGGAGCTTCTTGGCGAGCGCCGGCAGCTTCGCGACGCGGTCGGCGGGGAGGGCGCCGATGGGCAGCCACGGGGTGGCGCCCAGCAGGAAGCAGAGCTCACTCTTGTAGACATTGCCGATGCCGGCGAGGTTGCGCTGGTCGAGCAGCGCCTCGCCGAGGGGGCGGGCGGGGTCCGAGAGGAGGTTGGCGAGGGCCTGCTCGGGATTCCAGTCCTGGCCCAGCAGGTCCGGGCCGAGGTGGCCGACGGCGCGGTCTTCGTCGGCGGTGTGCAGCAGTTCCAGGACAGGGAGGCGGTAGCCGACGGCCGTGTGGTCGGCGTTGCCGAGGATCGCGCGGATCTGGTGGGCGGGGCCGCCGCTCCAGCGCTGGCCGACGGCGTACACCTTCCAGGAGCCGTCCATCCGCAGGTGCGAGTGGAGCGTCAGGCCGCCCTCGATGCGGGTGAGGAGGTGCTTGCCGCGCGGTGTGACGTCCAGGACGGTACGGCCGGTGAGGTCGGCGGTGGCGTACTTGGGCACCCGGAGGTCGGAGCGGGTCAGCACCTTGCCGGCCAGCGCGCCGTGCAGACGCTTGGCGGTCTGCCAGACCGTGTCTCCTTCGGGCATGGGTCAAGGGTGGCATGCGGGGCGGGTGAGGGCTTGACCCTTGTGGGGCTCTTGGAGCTCCGGGAGTACTTGGCGCTCGGGAATGCTTGGGGCCGCAAGGTCACGCCCGTAGGCGCAGGCCGCGCGGGGTGGCGATGAAGCCGGCTCCCTCCAGGAGGGTGCCGATGGGGGACGTCAGGGCAGAGGCGCCGTTGACGCGCTCCACCGTGACCGTGCCGAGGGAACCCGCGCGTGCGGCCTCCGCGAGGGTCTCCGCGGCCGCCTGCAGGCGTGGGTCCTCCGTGGCCGTGGTGTCGGGTTCGGCGGGCCAGGCCAGGAGCGTCTTGCCGCCGCGCTCCATGTAGAGGGCCAGCTCGCCGTCGACGAGCACCACCAAAGAGCCCGCCTTGCGGCCCGGCTTGTGCCCCGCCCCCGTCGGCGGCTCGGGCCAGGCAAGGGCCGCGCCGTACGCGTTTGCGGGGTCGGCGGCCGCGAGGACGACAGCTCGGGACGCGGGGGTGGGGCGGGTGCGGTGTGGGGGGAAGGCGGGGGTGCGGTGAGCGCCTGGTGCGCTGGGGGCGTCCAGGAAGTCGCCGTCGAGGTCGGGGAAGGCGCCGTCAAGGTCGGGGAAGTCGTACGGCGGCTTGCCGGAGGCGGCGTCGGACGCGGTCCAGGTGGTGGAGGGCCCCGCTTGGTCGGGTGGGGGTGTGCCGAAGGTGTCGGTTCGGGCGTGGCCGTCGGGTGAGCCGAAGCCGTCAGGCGGGCCGAAGCCGTCAGGGGTGCTGTTTCCGAAGGTGGGGGGTGGTGCGTCGCCCCGGTCACGGGCGTTGGCGACCGCGCGGAGGCGGTCCACGGCGCCGTCCATCGCGAACTGCGCGGCCCCGAGGCCCTCCACCACATAGCCGCGCCGGGCCTGACCGGTCTCCTCGAAGGCGGACAGGATGCGGTACGTCGCCGAGAACCCGCCCTCGACGCCCTCGGCGGAGACCGCTCCCCGGGTCACCACGCCATGCCGGTCCAGGAGGGTGCGGGCCAGCGCGTGGGCGCGCACGGTGGTGTCCGGTTCGCGCCCCGGGAGCAGTGACCAGCGGCCGGCGACGGTGGGCGGGCCGCTGCGGGACGTGGGGCGGGCGGCGGCGGTCAGGGAGCCGTAGCGCCCGCGCGGGACCGTGCGCTTGGCGCGGTGGGCCGTGGAGCCCGCGGTGCGGCCCGAGCCCAGGAGGGAGCGCATGGGCGCGAGCGTGTCGTTGGTGAGTCGGCCGGACCAGGCCAGATCCCAGAGGACGTCGGCCAGTTGGGGATCCGTGGCGTCGGGGTGGGTGGTGGCGCGGACCTGGTCGGCGATCTGACGGAAGAACAGGCCGTAGCCCCCGCTGAGGGCGTCCAGGACGGACTGGTGGAGGGACGTGAGCTCCAGGGGGTGCGGGGGCGGCAGGAGCAGCGGGGCCGCGTCGGCCACGTACAGCGAGACCCAGCCGTCCTTGCCGGGGAGCGCGCCGGCTCCGGCCCACACCACCTCTCCGGCGGCGGTGAGTTCGTCCAGCATCGCCGGGGCGTAGTCCCTGACGCGGGACGGCAGGACGAGCTTCTCCAGGGCGGACGCGGGCACGGACGCGCCCTGCAACTGCTCGATGGCACGCACCAGGCCGTCCACACTACGCAGGGAGTGGCCCTTGCCGATGTGCTGCCACTGCGGGAGGAACTGGGCGAGCGCGGCCGGAGATACCGGCTCCAGTTCGTGCCGGAGAGCGGCGAGGGAGCGGCGGCGCAACCGTCGTAGCACGGCCGCGTCGCACCACTCCTGGCCGATTCCGGCGGGATGGAACTCCCCCTGTACGACCCGCCCGCTCGCCGCGAGCCGCTGGAGCGCGCCGTCGGTGACCGCGACGCCCAGGCCGAAGCGGGCCGCCGCTGCGGCCGACGTGAACGGACCGTGGGTGCGGGCGTAGCGCGCGAGGAGATCGCCGAGGGGGTCCTTCACCGGCTCGGTGAACGCCTCCGGGACGCCGACCGGCAGCGCTGTGCCGAGCGCGTCGCGCAGTCGGCCCGCGTCCTCGATCGCCGCCCAGTGGTCGGCGCCGGCCATACGGACGCGGATCGCGCGGCGGGCGCCGGCCAGCTCCCGCGCCCACTGCGGTTCGGCACCCCGCTCGGCCAGCTCGGCCTCGGTGAGCGGGCCGAGGAGGCGCAGTAGGTCGGCGACGCCTTCGGCGTCCTTGACGCGGCGGTCCTCGGTGAGCCACTGGAGTTCCCGCTCCAGCTCGGTCAGCACCTCGGCGTCGAGCAGCTCGCGCAGCTCCGCCTGGCCGAGCAACTCGGCCAGCAACCGCGAGTCCAGGGAGAGCGCGGCGGCACGGCGCTCGGCGAGCGGCGAGTCTCCCTCGTAGAGGAACTGGGCGACGTAACCGAAGAGCAGGGAGCGCGCGAAGGGGGACGGCTCGGGGGTGGTGACCTCGACGAGGCGCACCTTGCGGGACTCCAGGTCGCCCATCAGCTCGACGAGTCCGGGCACGTCGAAGACGTCCTGGAGGCACTCGCGGACCGCCTCCAGGACGATCGGGAACGACCCGAACTCGCTGGCCACCTGCAACAGTTGGGCGGCGCGCTGACGCTGCTGCCAGAGCGGGGTGCGCTTGCCGGGGGTGCGGCGCGGCAGCAGCAGCGCGCGGGCGGCGCACTCGCGGAACCGGGACGCGAACAGGGCCGAGCCACCCACCTGGTCGGTGACGATCTGGTCGACCTCGCCCTTGTCGAACACGACGTCCGCCGCGCCCACCGGGGCCTGGTCCGCGTCGTACTCCCTGCCGATCTTCGTCGGTTCCTGGTCGAGCAGGTCCAGCCCCATCAGGTCGGCGTCGGGCAGGCGCAGGACGATGCCGTCGTCGGCATGCATGACCTGCGCGTCCATGCCGTACCGCTCGGAGAGCTTGGCGCCGAGGGCGAGCGCCCACGGGGCGTGGACCTGGGCGCCGAAGGGGGAGTGCACGACGACCCGCCAGTCGCCGAGCTCGTCACGGAACCGCTCCACGACGATCGTGCGGTCGTCCGGGACGTGGCCGCAGGCCTCTCGCTGCTCGTCCAGGTAGGACAGGACGTTGTCCGCCGCCCAGGCGTCCAGGCCCGCCGTCAGCAGGCGCAGGCGGGCGTCCTCCTTGGTGAGGGAGCCGACCTCACGCAGGAAGGCGCCCACCGCGCGGCCCAGTTCGAGAGGGCGGCCCAGCTGGTCGCCCTTCCAGAAGGGGAGCCTGCCGGGGACACCGGGGGCGGGGGAGACGAGGACGCGGTCGCGCGTGATGTCCTCGATACGCCAGGAACTCGTGCCGAGCGTGAAGACGTCCCCCACGCGGGACTCGTAGACCATCTCCTCGTCGAGCTCGCCGACACGGCCGCCGCCCTTCTTGGGGTCGGCACCGGCGAGGAAGACCCCGAAGAGACCGCGGTCGGGGATCGTGCCGCCGGAGGTGACGGCGAGGCGCTGGGCACCGGGACGGCCGGTGATCGTACCGGCGACGCGGTCCCACACCACGCGCGGGCGCAGCTCCGCGAACGCGTCGGAGGGGTAGCGGCCGGCGAGCATGTCGAGGACGGCCGTGAAGGCGGATTCCGGGAGCGAGGCGAAGGGGGCGGCGCGGCGGACCATGGCGAGCAGGTCGTCGAACTGCCAGGTGTCCAGTGCGGTCATCGCGACGAGTTGCTGGGCCAGTACGTCGAGGGGGTTGGCGGGGACCCGCAGGGACTCGATCGAGCCGGTGCGCATGCGTTCGGTGACCACGGCTGCCTGGACGAGGTCGCCCCGGTACTTCGGGAAGACCACACCTGTTGAGACGGCGCCGACCTGGTGGCCCGCGCGGCCGACGCGCTGGAGGCCGGAGGCAACGGAGGGGGGCGATTCAACCTGGACGACGAGGTCGACAGCGCCCATGTCGATGCCGAGCTCCAGGCTGGAGGTCGCCACGACGGCGGGGAGTCGGCCTGCTTTGAGGTCCTCCTCGACGAGGGCGCGCTGCTCCTTGGAGACCGAGCCGTGGTGGGCCCGCGCGATGACCGTTGGGGCACCCTGGGCGGCGCCCGAGCCGCCCATGAGCTCGGCCGGAGCGTGGTGCTCGTCGAGGGGTTCGCCGGTGGCCCGCTCGTAGGCGATCTCGTTCAGACGGTTGCAGAGGCGTTCCGCGAGGCGGCGGGAGTTCGCGAACACGATCGTCGAGCGGTGGGCCTGGACGAGGTCGGTGATGCGCTCCTCGACGTGCGGCCAGATCGACGGGCGCTCAGCGCCTGCGGCACCGTCCGGTCCGCCCGCGCCGTTGGCGGCCGGGGAGCCGCCGAGTTCGCCGAGGTCCTCGACCGGGACGACGACTGAGAGGTCGAACTCCTTGCCCGACTTCGGCTGGACGATTTCCACCTTGCGGCGCGGGGAGAGGTAGCGGGCGACCTCGTCGACGGGGCGCACGGTGGCGGAGAGGCCGATGCGGCGGGCCGGCCTCGGCAGGAGTTCGTCCAGGCGCTCCAGGGAGAGGGCCAGGTGGGCGCCGCGCTTGGTGCCTGCCACGGCGTGGACCTCGTCGAGGATCACCGTCTCGATGCCGGTCAGGGCGTCACGCGTGGCCGACGTCAGCATGAGGAACAGGGACTCGGGGGTCGTGATCAGGATGTCCGGGGGGCGCGTGGACAGCGCGCGGCGCTCTGCTGCGGGGGTGTCGCCGGAGCGGATGCCCACCTTGACCTCGGGTTCGGGCAGGCCCAGGCGTACGGATTCCTGGCGGATGCCGGTCAGGGGGCTGCGGAGGTTGCGCTCCACGTCGACGGCGAGGGCCTTGAGCGGGGAGACGTACAGGACGCGGCAGCGCTTCCTGGGATCGGCGGGGGGTGGGGTGGAGGCGAGCTGGTCCAGGGCGGCGAGGAAGGCGGCGAGGGTCTTGCCGGAGCCGGTCGGGGCGACCACCAGCACGTCCGAGCCCTCGCGGATGGCCTGCCACGCGCCGGCCTGGGCCGCCGTGGGCGCGGAGAAAGCCCCCGTGAACCAGCCGCGGGTCGCGGGGGAGAAGCCGTCCAGGGCTCGGTGTGCGGAGCTGACCATGCGTCCATCCTGCACCCGGGGACTGACAAACGTGCTGACCTGCGGGTTCGCCGGCCGGGCCGGCACCGCAGGCCTAGGGCCTCTCGTTTGGATCATGCCGGGCTCGCGGGGCCCGGTGCCGCGCCTCGCCGCGTTGTCGTCGGTTGGCAGGGCTCCGCCCTGCCGCCGTACACCGCCTTGCGATGCACGGCACCGGGCCCCGCTCCCTGATCCGGCCTGATCCAAACGAAAGACCCTAGGCCCGAGCTGGGCCCGGCGAGTGCGGGGTGCGCGGTGCCGGTGTGCTGGTTCCTGCGGTGCGTCGTGGGTCGGGGCCGCGGTGGTGCGTCGAGCCCGCCGCGGGTCGCGCCCCTCTGCCTGTTGCCACAGCGGGCGGCGTGGGGACCAGCCAAGCGGCGGGCTGCGACGCACCACCGCGGCCCGCTCCCGTGCGTGGGCAGCCATCCCGTCGTTGTGGCGGCGGACCTTCTTCCTGAGGGTGCGCAACGCCTCGCCTCTTTGGGTTGGTGGCGTCGGCGGGGGGCGAGGGGGGAGATCGTTGAACGTGTGGATCGCGATCGGTGTGACCGTTGTTGTTTGTTACGCCGTCGAGCTCGTGGGGCTTCTCGTCCCCGAGAGAGTCCTTGAGAAGCCCCTGGTGAAGCGGTTTGCCGCGCTGGTGCTGGACGCCAGGGCCGAGGAGGTGGGCGCAGCCGCCGTCGCGCTGGTGCTGCGGGCACCGATTCTGCTGGTCGTGGCGGCGGCCGTCGGTGGGGCTGAGGCGCGGTCGGTCAGCCGATGGCGCGGCCGTAGACCCTCAGGGTGCGCAGCGCCTCGATCGTCACGATCGGGCGGGCCTCCAGTGCGGGGCCCGGGGCCCACTGGCGCCAGCGGATGGGCCAGCCGCCGTCCTCCTGCTGCTCACTTGCCAGGAAGTCCAGCGAGCGGGTCATCTCGTCGTCCGTGAACCACGCGCGCGCGAGGGAACGCGGGGTTCTGGCGTAGTCGTGCGGGAAGTGGTGCTCGCCGGGGGCGTAGCCCGGCGCGACCGGGTACGCGTCCAGGTGGTTCGGGTCCAGCGCCGCGAGCCGGTGTTCGCGCACCAGGCGACCCAGGCGGTCGGCGGCGGCCTCCGCGCGGGAGCGGTCGGGGGCGGAGTCCAGGAAGGCGACGGCGGCCTCGATCTCGTACGGGTGGGACTGCTCCAGCGACTCGATGCGCTGCCAGCAGAAGTCCGTGGCCCGGAACAACCACGCGTGCCACACCTCGTTGCGGTGCAGCAGGCCCACCACCGGGCCGGTGGCGAGGAGTTCGCCGGGTGGATAGTCCACGATCGGGATGAAGGGCGCCGCCGGGTAGCCGCGCTGGCCGGGATGGATCGCCGGCAGGGCCCCGTCGGGAGTGGAGACGGAGGTCAGATAGCGGCACACGCGCTCCACGCGCTGCCCGCCGCAGCGTCCGACGGCGTCCAGGACGCGCAGGGCGTGAGCGGTGTGCAGTGGCTGGCTCACAGGGCCGCGCAGATCGGGCTCCAGCGCGTGCCCGTACCCGCCGTCGGCGTTGCGGTAGGCGTCCAGTGCCGTCTCCACCGGGTCGGCGCCGCCGTTGAGGAAGTGGTGGGCGAAGAGGCGCTGTTCCAGCACGCGCGCGGTGAGCCAGACGAAGTGTTCGGCTCGGAAGAGCGGGGAGCGCGCCGGGGGCGTAGGAGGGAGTGGGGATGCTCCGGTTTCGGCCATGCGTCAGACCGTAGGGCGGAAAGCGTTCTCGACAGGCGGTCCCGGCTCGGGCCCACCCTCAGGGGCGGGATACTGGTGTCATGCGGTTGACGGTCTTCTGGCAGCGGATGGACGAGCACTTCGGCGCGGGGTACGCCGAAACCTTCGCACGCGATCACGTGATGTCCGAGCTCGGCGGACATACGGTGCAGGGGGCGCTGGCGTCGGGCTGGGAGGCCAAGGACGTGTGGCGTGTGGTCTGCACGGTGATGAACGTTCCGCAGGAGAAGCGCTGATCTGTCACGAAGATCGCCCCAGGTCGGCCGATTGTCAGGCGGGTGGGCGAGACTTGGACCGTGGCACCCACTGACGAGACCGGGCAGGTCGCCCAGCACGCATCCTCCTCCGGCACGACGCCGCCCGAACGGCCCCCGGCCCCCGGCGCCACGCCGGGCGCGGGCATGCCGCGGTGGCTGCCGCGCGCCATGGTGCTCGCGCTCGCGCTCCTCGCCGCGTTCCAGCTGGGCACCTGGGCCTTCCACCAGTTGATCGGGCTGCTGATCAACATCCTCATCGCGTTCTTCCTCGCTCTCGCCATCGAGCCCGCGGTGAGCAGGATGGCCGCTCACGGCATGCGCCGGGGATTCGCCACCTTCCTGATGTTCGTGGGCCTGCTGATCGCCGCCGCCGGATTCGTCACCCTGCTCAGCTCGATGCTCGCCGGGCAGGTCATCAAGATGATCGAGGGCTTCCCCGAGTACCTCGACTCCGTCATCAACTGGGTCAACACCACGTTCCACACCGAGCTCAGACGCGTCGACATCCAGGACAGCCTGGTGCACTCCGACTGGCTGAGAAAGTACGTCCAGAACAGCGCCACCGGTGTCCTCGACGTGTCCGCACAGGTACTGGGCGGCCTCTTCCAGCTGCTGACGATCGCGCTGTTCTCGTTCTACTTCGCCGCCGACGGACCTCGGCTGCGGCGCGCGGTGTGCTCCGTGTTGCCGCCCAGCCGGCAGGCCGAAGTGCTGCGCGCGTGGGAGATCGCCGTCGACAAGACCGGTGGCTATCTGTACTCACGCGGACTGATGGCACTGATCTCGGCTGTGGCGCACTACGTCATCCTGCAGGTGCTGGGCATCCCCTACGCGCCCGTGCTCGCCCTGTGGGTGGGCGTGGTCTCGCAGTTCATCCCCACCATCGGCACCTATCTCGCGGGCGCCCTGCCCATGCTGATCGCCTTCACGGTCAATCCCTGGTACGCGCTGTGGGTGCTGATCTTCGTGGTGATCTACCAGCAGTTCGAGAACTACATGCTGCAGCCCAAGCTCACCTCGAAGACCGTCGACATCCACCCCGCCGTCGCCTTCGGGTCGGTCGTCGCGGGAACCGCTCTCCTCGGCGCCGTCGGCGCGCTGATCGCCATCCCCGCGGTCGCCACGCTCCAGGCGTTCCTCGGGGTGTACGTGAAGCGGTACGCCGTCACGGACGATCCCCGCGTGCACGGCCACCGCACCAGGGAGGCCGGGAAGAACCTGCTCACGCGCGCGCGGCGCGTCTTCGAGAAGCGACGGTCGGACGGGTCGGGGGAGGACTCCTCCTGACCTGGGAACAACGGTCGCGGCGGTGCGTGGGCGCGCGCCTGCCGCTTCAGTACGTGAGGACAGCCCATACGCCGGCTGCGGCGACCGCGGACGCGTAGCAGACGACCGCTCCGGTCACGATCCGCCTCCGTGTCCCCCTGCTCCAGGACGTGCGGGACAGCAGCCAGGCCAGTGCGGGCAGCACCAGCACGGCGTGCAGGCTCACGCCGTGCAGCGGCTTGAGCGGGGCCGTCGAGTGGTAGGCGGCCTCCTGGTGACCGGTTCGGGTGAGCACCACGCCGCGCGCGATCATCACCGCGCCCGAGGCCAGAGCCACCAACAGGATCGCGAACCCGGAACGCACCGCGAGCGCCATCCCCTCGGGACCCGTGGGCCGGTGCCGGAAGGACGCGACCGCGAACCAGGTGAGCACCACGACCAGGACACCGCCGCCCATCGCGAGGGTCATGGACACCGCCGTGTCGAAGGGCGTCTCCATGTCGAGGTGCGAGGGCACCCCGCGCCAGGCCTGGAGGGTGATACCGCCGACCTCCACCACACAGTCGGCGGCGAACACCGTGAGCAGTACGGTGCGCAGCCGTGGGCCGACGCGCAGATACGACGTGACCCAGGCGACCGCGAGGAGCGTCACCCCGAAGGAGAGTCCGAAGGTCACCGGCTTGCGCCAGGAGACGGGCCCGTCCCACGGACCACCGTCCACGGCGAACACCAGCAGATGGGCGAGGCCGGAGAGGACCAGGAGGAGGCCCGTCGCACGGCAGAAGCGATCCACGAGCCGGGGCGGTGGCGCGGCTACGGCTGTCCGTCCGGTGACCGCGGATCGGGGGTGGACCGTCCCGCGGTCCTCCAGGGATGTCCTCACGTCGTCCATGGAGCGAGCCTCGCGGGAACGGCCAGGCGCTGTCGTCGTACGGGTGGAGGCGGGCGCGGTACGCCGGGGGAAGCAGGCGTTGGTGCCGACCGCCCCCACCCGGTCCGGTTGGCCCGGTTTCAGGCCCCTTGTCAGGCCGCGAGCGTAGTCTCGGGTGTGCTGCGTGGTGCGCTTGACACGAAAATCGAACATCCGTTCTTATGGAAACTCCGGCGAGGCTCTGGCAGGGCGTTTCGCCCCGGTTTCGATGGAGAAGCACCCCAGTTGTCCACAGGCCGGACCGGCGTCGGGACGCATTGTCAGTGGCAGGCGTTAGCGTCTTTGACGTGAAGCGATCGACTCAAGCAAATCGGGTGGAACCCATGGCAGGAACCGACCGCGAGAAGGCCCTGGATGCCGCGCTCGCACAGATTGAACGGCAATTCGGCAAGGGCGCGGTCATGCGCATGGGCGAGCGGCCGAACGAGCCCATCGAGGTCATCCCCACCGGGTCGACCGCACTGGACGTCGCCCTCGGAGTCGGCGGCCTGCCGCGCGGCCGTGTGGTGGAGGTGTACGGCCCGGAGTCCTCCGGTAAGACGACCCTGACCCTGCACGCCGTGGCCAACGCGCAGAAGGCCGGCGGCCAGGTCGCCTTCGTCGACGCGGAGCATGCCCTCGACCCCGAGTACGCGCGCAAGCTCGGTGTGGACATCGACAACCTGATCCTCTCCCAGCCGGACAACGGCGAACAGGCCCTGGAGATCGTGGACATGCTGGTCCGCTCCGGCGCCCTCGACCTGATCGTCATCGACTCCGTCGCAGCGCTCGTGCCGCGCGCGGAGATCGAGGGTGAGATGGGCGACTCGCACGTGGGTCTGCAGGCCCGTCTGATGAGCCAGGCCCTGCGGAAGATCACCAGCGCGCTCAACCAGTCCAAGACCACCGCGATCTTCATCAACCAGCTCCGCGAGAAGATCGGCGTGATGTTCGGCTCCCCGGAGACCACGACCGGTGGCCGGGCGCTGAAGTTCTACGCCTCGGTGCGTATCGACATCCGCCGCATCGAGACTCTCAAGGACGGCACGGAGGCGGTCGGCAACCGCACCCGCTGCAAGGTCGTCAAGAACAAGGTCGCGCCGCCCTTCAAGCAGGCCGAGTTCGACATCCTCTACGGCCAGGGCATCAGCCGCGAGGGCGGCCTGATCGACATGGGCGTGGAGCACGGCTTCGTCCGCAAGGCCGGCGCCTGGTACACGTACGAGGGCGACCAGCTCGGTCAGGGCAAGGAGAACGCGCGCAACTTCCTGAAGGACAACCCCGACCTGGCCAACGAGATCGAGAAGAAGATCAAGGAGAAGCTGGGCGTCGGCGTACGTCCGGAGGAGACCCCGGCCGAGCCGGGTGCGGACGCGGCGGTCTCCACGGCCGGTGCGTCGGACGAGGCCGCGAAGGCGGTGCCCGCCCCTGCGGCGGCCAAGACCGCCAAGACCAAGGCCGCGGCCGCCAAGAGCTGATCCGTGACGCGACGAACCGACTGGGCCGAGTACACCCACTCCGGCACCCCGGGGCAGCCGGGGCCGGAGGGGGACGGGGGCTTCGCCCGGGACGGCGAGGTCCCGCCGGACGGCGGCGCGTACCGCGGTGGCGACGGGTGGCAGTACGGCGGCTCTCGCCGTGGTGACAACCGGCGGCAGGACGGCGACTCCTACCGCGGCGACGGCGACCCCCACCAGGGCGGTGAGGGCACGAGCGGTGACGGTCGGCGCCGAGGGGATCGCGGGCGGCGTGGCGAGGGCGGTTCACGCGGTGGGCGAGGACGCCGTCGCCGTGGCTTCGAAGCGCCGTCCGGTGAAGACGGAGGCTCCCCCTCCTCGTCGAGGGCCGAGCAGGGGGCACCTCCAGGGGACCCGGCTGAGCGGGCGCGGGCGATCTGCCTCCGCCTGCTCACCGGGACCCCGCGCACTCGTAAGCAGCTCGAGGACGCCCTGCGCAAGCGGGAGATCCCGGACGACGTCGCCGAGGAGGTGCTGTCTCGGTTCGAGGAGGTCGGACTGATCAACGACAGCGCGTTCGCCGACGCCTGGGTGGAGTCCCGGCACCACGGCCGAGGGCTGGCCCGGCGCGCACTCGCCCGGGAACTACGGACCAAGGGCGTCGACTCCGCTTTGATCGACGAGGCCGTCGCCCAGCTGGACTCCGAGCAGGAGGAGGCGACCGCGCGCGAACTGGTCGCCCGGAAGCTGCGTGCCACGCGCGGCCTCGAACGTGACAAGCGCCTGCGTCGCCTCGCGGGGATGCTCGCCCGCAAGGGCTACTCCGAGGGCATGGCCCTGCGCGTGGTCCGGCAGGCACTGGAGGAAGAGGGCGAGGACACGGAGTTCCTCGACGACTAGGACGGGGACGACTAGGACGGGGGCGAGTCCAGGGGCGGGCACGCCCCTGGGGTCTTTCGGGGGCCGATCGTGAGCCCTGAACCCGGTCGACGCGCGGGGGTGCCGATCGGGTTCAGGGCTCTCCTTCTCTTTCGCCGCACCGCTCCGGCACTCACCTTCTACCAGTCACTGCCAGTTCTTCCTCACTGCCAGTCCTCCGGACGCTCCACCTGCTCCAGCCGCAGCACCTGGTCCGTACGGCTGTAGCGGCGGATCTGCGGCAGCGGTGGGTAGTAGGCGTGGACCGAGATGGCGTGCTGGTCGGCGGACTCGTTGAGGACCTCGTGGACGTGATGGCGTCCGAAGGCGCGGCCCTGGCCGGCCGGCAGTCGGCGTTCCCGGTCCACGTCGTCCGCCAGTTCCAGGGTCCTCCAGCCGTCGGTGGGCAGCCGCGCGGTCAGCGAGTTCTCCTTCAACTCACCCTGCGCGGTGAGGAAGGCGCCCACCGAGTCGGCGTGGTCGTGCCAGCCGGTGCCCGTGCCGGGCGGCCAGCCGATCAGCCAGGCTTCGCTGCCGCCCGGCCCCTCAAGGCGCACCCAGGTGCGGCCCTCGGGGTCGAGGGGGAGTGAGGAGATCAACTCGGCGTCGGCGGCCGTTCGCTGGACGAAGGCGAGGAGGTCCGCCTGCGTGGGCGGGGCGGCTGGGGCGGCCACAGGGGGTGAGACGGATCGAGAGGCGGAGGCAGACCCGGAGACAGAGGGGGCCTCGGAGACAGGGAGAGACACGGCACCGTCCTGAAGAGCGTTCGCGGGAGCGCGCGACAGCAGAGAGCGGCGCGCGCGGGAAGAAAGGGATGCGAATTCAGCAGGACGGGCGACACACGCAGCCCGCGTAGCGGACGAGGTCCATATGGACCCTCCGCCACAGGCGCACATCGGTGTCGGTCACGCTCAGGAGTAGACCACGACGGTGCAGACCGGTCAACTCACTGTCACCATGTGGACCCCAGAGTGACAGCCTGTGCGCTCACTTCGCTCACTTCGCTCCGGAACCCGCCGTGGCCGTCGTCTTCACCGGTCCGCCCAGCGTCGCCTCCGCTGCCGCGTACAGGTCGGCCGGACGCACCCCGTTCAGCGCCGTCACGAGGTGGCCGTCGGGGCGGATGACCAGGACGGTGTGGGCGGCCGCACCCGGGTAGCTCTCCGCGACGAGCAGCTCGGCCGGGTGCGGCAGCGCCGTCACCGCTGCCGCGAGCCGGGGCATGATCCCCGCGGACACCCAGTGCCTGCGCTCCCACACCCCCGTGCCCGGTGCGATCAGGACGACGAGCAGCGCGCCGCGCCCGAGCCGGTCGCGCAGCTGTACGAAGGAGCCGTCCTCCGCCGTCACCCATACGTCCTCGACCGGGGCACCGGGCGCAGTGGCCACCGGGACCTCCGCCTCCAGGGGCGGGGGCGCGAGCGGGGAGTCGTCGTACGTACCGGGCGTGCCCAGCGGACCGCGCCCGAGGTGCCCGTCGGTGAGCAGCGCGTCGTTTCCCCGGGCCGAGCCGGGGACGTACGCCCGCAGGCCCCCGCCGCCGCGCAGCAAGGGCAGCGCCTGGTCGGCTGCGCGCAGCCGGGCGGAGACCAGCGCGCGCCGCTCCGTCTGGTAGCTGTCGAGGAGTGCCTCGTTCGGCCCGTGGTGCCAGACCGCGGCCAGCTTCCAGGCGAGGTTGTCGGCGTCCCTGAGGCCCTCGTCGAGCCCCTGGGTGCCGAGCGTGCCCAGCAGGTGCGCCGCGTCCCCGGCGAGGAAGACCCGGCCCGCGCGCCAGCGGCGGGCGAGCCGGTGGTGCACGGTGTGGACGCCGGTGTCGAGGAGCTCGTACGGCGGGGTCGGGCCCTCGCTCCAGCCCGCCAGCGTCTCGCGGACGCGGGCGACCAGCAGCTCGGGCGTGACCAGGTCCTTGCCGGGCGGGAGCAGCCAGTCCAGGCGCCAGACGTCGTCCGGGAGCGGGCGGCCGGTGATCTCCCCTGCGGAGGGGCCGGACGTCCGCCACGGCGGCATCCGGTGGAGCAACGCCCGGTCGGTCCAGGGAAGTTCCGTGCGCAGCGCGGCGACGGCGTGCCGTTCCACCGCCGTTCGGCCGGGGAAGCGGATGTCCAGGAGCTTGCGCACGGTCGAGCGGGGGCCGTCGCAGCCGACCAGGTAGCTGCCGCGCCACCAGGTGCCCTTGGTGCCGCGGGTGTGGGCGTTGATGCCTGAAGGTTCCTGCTCGATCGTGTCGAGGCGGCTGTCCACGGCGATTCTGACGAGCCGTTCGCCGGCCAGGGCCGCGCGCAGGGCGCCGGTCACCGCGTGCTGGGCGATGTGCAGGGGGGCCGGATCGTTGTCGTCGAACGTGACCTCGCGCATCACCTGCCTGCGCCGCATCGACCGCCATCCGGCCCAGCGGAGGCCGGCCTCCCCGAGCGGGACTCCGGTCAGCCGTTCCAGCAGAGCGGTGGTGTCCTCGCGCAGCACGACCGTGCGCGCGAGCCGTGGTTCGTCCTTGCCCGGGCCCTCGTCGAGAACGACCGACGGGACCTCCTGGCGGGCCAGGGCCAGCGCGAGCGTGAGCCCGACGGGGCCCGCTCCGACGATGATCACCGGGTCCACGGCGTGGCGCCCCCTGCCTGTGGTGTCGCCATCGGGGACATGGGTGAACAAAGGGTTGGAGCAGGGTGCACGATCACAGAACGTATGCAACCCATTGCCGGTTCCCGCGTCAAGCGACGGAGGGCAGTGGCGATCATGCCACTGCCCTCCGTGTGGGGCCTGCCGGGTGAACGTCCGTCAGGCGTTGGTTCCGCCTGCTCCGGTTCCGAAGGTCCCCGCCACCGACGCGTCGTCTGCCTTGAGCACAGCGCCTGTCGACTTCTTGCCGCGCCGCAGTCGTGCCTCCAGCCAGCTCGCGAACGTGGTTATGGCGAAGTTGATCGCAATGTAGATCAACGCCACGACCGTGAAGCTCGCGATGGTGTTCGCGCCGTAGTACGAGCTCATCGGTGAGACCGCGGCCAGCATGTCGGGGAAGGTGAGGACCGCGCCGCCGAGGGCGGTGTCCTTCACGATCACGACGAGCTGGCTGACGATCGCCGGGAGCATCGCGGTGACCGCCTGCGGAAGCAGGATCGACGTCATGGTCTGGGTCTTGCGCAGACCGATCGCCTGCGCGGCCTCCGTCTGGCCCTTGGGCAGGGCCAGGATGCCCGCGCGGACGATCTCCGCGAGCACCGAGGCGTTGTAGAGCACCAGGCCGGTGACGACCGCGTACAGAGGACGGTCGTCGGAACTGACGTTGGTGTACTCCGAGTACAGGGCCAAGCCGAAGATCATCAGGATCAGCACGGGGATGGCGCGGAAGAACTCCACGAACACCCCGGCCGGGATCCTGACCCACGCGCGGTCGGAGAGCCGCGCGATACCGAAGACGGCGCCCAGCGGCAGCGCGATGACCATCGACAGGGCCGCCGCGATCAGGGTGTTCTTCAGACCGGGCAGGATGTACGTGGTCCACGCCTCGGAGCCGGTGAAGGGCTTCCACTTCGCCCACTCGAGCTGGCCCTTGTCATCGAGGCTCTTGTACACCCACCACAGCACCGCGGCGAGGGCGACCAGAAACAGGACCGTGAACAGGACGTTGCGCCGCTTGGCCCGGGGCCCCTGGGCGTCGTACAGCACGGCGCTCATCGCTTCACCGCCACCTTCTTGCTCACCCAGCCGAGGATCAGGCCGGTCGGCAGCGTCAGGCACACGAATCCGAACGCGAAGATCGCGGCGATCAGCAGAAGCTGTGCCTCGTTCTCGATCATTTCCTTCATCAGCAGGGCCGCCTCGGCCACACCGATCGCGGCGGCGACTGTGGTGTTCTTGGTCAGGGCGATCAAAACGTTGGTCAGCGGGCCGATCACCGAGCGGAACGCCTGGGGCAGCACGATCAGCGTCAGGACCTGGGTGAAGCTCAGCCCCACCGCGCGGGCCGCCTCCGCCTGACCGACCGGGACCGTATTGATGCCGGAGCGGATCGCCTCGCAGACGAACGCCGAGGTGTAGGCGATCAGACCGAGCACGGCGAGCCGGAAGTTGATGGTGTCGAAGTCCTGCGCGCCGAGGGTGATGCTCAGGGTCTGGTTCAGGCCCAGCGAGGTGAAGAGGATGATTACCGTCAGCGGAATGTTCCGCACGATGTTGACGTAGGCGGCGCCGAAGCCGCGCATCAGGGGCACCGGGCCGACGCGCATGGCCGCCAGCATCGTTCCCCAGATCAGGGAGCCGACGGCCGAGAGCAGCGTGAGCTGCACCGTCACCCAGAAGGCGCCCAGCAGGTCGTAACCTTCAAGAAAGTCGAACACGATCTCCCGCGCTTCCGCGTGTGGGTTGGCCCGGGTGCGCCGCCCTCAGCGGGCGGCGCACAAGTCGGGCGCTGTTTCAGCTCTTGACGTCGCCGATCTTCGGCGCGGGCTCGTTCTTGTAGCCGGCCGGGCCGAGATTCTTGTCCACGGCCTTCTGCCACGAATTGTCGGCGACCATCTCCTCGAGGGCCTTGTTGATCTTGGCCTTGAGGTCGCTGCCCTTCTTGACGCCGATGCCGTAGTTCTCGTTGGTCATCTTGAAGCCGCCGAGCTTGAACTTGCCCTTGAACTGCTCCTGGGCCGCGTACCCGGCGAGGATCGAGTCGTCCGTGGTCAGCGCGTCGATGGCCTTGTTCTGCAGACCGCTCAGGCAGGCAGAGTACGTCGGGTACTTCTGAAGGTTGGCTTCGGGCGCCAGCTTCTGCTTCTCCTTGATGTTCTGCGCCGAGGTCGAGCCGGTCACGGAACACAGGTTCTTCTTGTTGAGGTCCGCCGGCGACTTGATGGAATTGTCGTCGGCGCGGACCAGGACGTCTTGGTGGGCGAGCAGGTAAGGGCCGGCGAAGTCGACCTTCTTCTCGCGCTCCGGGTTGATCGAGTAGGAGGCCGCGATGAAGTCGACGTCACCGCGCTGCAGCATGGTCTCGCGGTCTGCGCTCTTCGCCTCCTTCCACTCGATCTGGTCGGCGTTGTAGCCGAGCTTCTTCGCCACGTAGGTGGCGACGTCGACGTCGAAGCCGGCGTAACCCTGCGGCGTCTTCTGGCCGATGCCGGGCTGGTCGAACTTGATACCGACAGTGATCGTCTTGCCACCGCCGGAGGAGCCGCTGCTGTCCTTGTCGTCCGAACCGCACGCGGTGGCGGTCACGGCGAGGGCGAGTACGGCGGCCGAGGCGGCGGTGACCTTGCGGAGCTTCATGGTGAACATCCTTTGAGTGGTGACGATCCGGTCCGTCAGGAGCGGGTGACGCAGGTCGACAGGGGGCGCGGGGTGCGCCGTCAGTGGTGCAGGATCTTCGAAAGGAAGTCCTTGGCGCGGTCGCTGCGCGGGTTGCTGAAGAACTGGTCGGGCGCAGCCTCTTCGACGATGCGGCCGTCCGCCATGAACACCACGCGGTTTGCAGCCGATCGTGCGAAGCCCATCTCGTGGGTGACGACGACCATGGTCATGCCGTCCCGGGCGAGCTGCTGCATGACCTCGAGGACCTCGTTGATCATCTCCGGGTCGAGCGCCGACGTCGGCTCGTCGAAGAGCATGACCTTGGGGTCCATGGCCAGGGCGCGCGCGATGGCGACGCGCTGCTGCTGGCCGCCGGAGAGCTGCGCGGGGTACTTGTCGGCCTGGGTGCCCACGCCGACCCGGTCGAGCAGGGAGCGAGCCTTCTCCTCGGCCTGCTTCTTGTCGGTCTTGCGGACCTTGATCTGGCCGAGCATCACGTTCTCGAGCACGGTCTTGTGCGCGAACAGGTTGAACGACTGGAAGACCATGCCGACGTCGGCGCGCAGCCGGGCCAGTTCCTTGCCCTCCTGGGGCAGGGGCTTTCCGTCGATCGCGATCGCACCGGAGTCGATCGTCTCCAGGCGGTTGATGGTGCGGCACAGGGTGGACTTACCGGACCCGGAGGGCCCGATGACCACGACGACCTCGCCACGCGTGATCGTCAGCTCGATGTCCTGGAGAACGTGCAACGCGCCGAAGTGCTTGTTGACGCTCTTCAGGACGACCAGGTCGCCGGTAGGGGCCGCGTCCTCCTTGGCCACCGATACTTTGGTCATCGCTCTAAGGCTCCGTCCTCCTCGGTTTCGCAGGACAGTAGTAACCCCGTACGACCAGCGTCATTACATCTGAGGGGAATCTGAGCATCACGATCCGATAGCAATCGGACACGTGTCGTAGCACTTGTGACCTGGGCGCAACCAGTGCGCATATCGGCCGGGTAACGGAAGTCTCCCGGAACCGGAACCCACTTGACGACGTCGTCGTCAATCAGCGTGACTGCCAGGGTGCACGCGCGCGCGTGCACGCGTTTTGTACATAACGACACCATACGGCTGATGAATCGGAGGGGGCCGGGATGCGACTGCTCCTCGTCGAGGACGACAACCACGTCGCCGCGGCTCTGTCCGCGGTGCTGAAGCGGCACGGTTTCGAGGTCACTCACGCCCGCAACGGCGAGGAGGCCCTTCAGGCCCTCGTCCCGGAAGGGCCCGGCTTCGGAGTCGTGCTTCTCGACCTGGGCCTGCCCGACCAGGACGGCTACGAGGTCTGCGGCAAGATCCGCAAGCGCACCGCCACTCCGGTGATCATGGTCACCGCGCGGTCCGACGTGCGCTCCCGCATCCACGGCCTCAACCTCGGCGCGGACGACTACGTGGTGAAGCCGTACGACACCGGGGAACTGCTCGCCCGGATCCACGCCGTCAGTCGGCGCACCCTGCACGAGGACCCCGCAGCGGCCGTCGACACCGCGCTGCGCCTCGGCTCCGTGCTCATCGAACTGCCGACGCGCCAGGTCACCGTGGACGGTTCGGTCGTCCAACTGACCCGCAAGGAGTTCGACCTTCTCGCTCTCCTCGCCCAGCGGCCCGGCGTGGTCTTCCGCCGGGAGCAGATCATCAGCGAGGTGTGGCGCACCAGCTGGGAGGGGACCGGACGCACCCTGGAGGTGCACGTCGCGTCCCTGCGCGCCAAGCTGCGCATGCCGGCCCTGATCGAGACGGTGCGGGGCGTGGGCTACCGGCTCGTCGCCCCGGCTGCGTAGGGTCGGTCCGGCGGATCGGGACGGTCCTGCGAATCGGGTCGGAGGGAAGGCGGCGGCGTCCGATGAACACAGGTGAGCGGGGATAGGGCGGAAACGGCTTGCGCACACGTCTGCTGCCGCTGCTCATCGTTCTGATGGCGGCCGTGCTGCTCGCCCTGGGTGTCCCGCTGGCCGTCAGCGTGGCCGGGGCGCAGCAACAGAAGGTGGTCGTCGACCGGATCGACGACACCGCGCGGTTCGCCGCCCTCGCCCAGTTCGTCACCGACACGCCGAGCGAGTCCGCCGGCACGCCCACGGACGAGCGCCGCGAGACCCTGAGCCGCGAACTGATCAGCTACTACGAGGTCTACGGCATTCGCGCCGGTGTCTTCTACCGCAGCGACACGCCCATGGCTCACGCGCCGACGGACTGGTACCTCCCCGAGGAGGGTGAGGTGCGGGACGCTTTCGACGAGGCGTTCCTCAGCCGTCGTAGCCACGACCCCCAGCAGGTGTGGCCCTGGCAGCGCGGCCGTCTCGTCGTCGCCTCGCCCGTCATCCGGGACGGCGACGTCGTCGCGGTCGTCGTCACCGACTCGCCCACGGGACAGATGCGTTCGCGGATCCTGCACGGCTGGCTGGTCATCGGGGCGGGCGAGATCGCCGCGATGCTGCTGGCCGTCGGCGCGGCCCTCCAGCTGACCGGATGGGTGCTCAAACCCGTACGCGTACTGGACACGACGACCCACGCGATCGCGAGTGGTCGCCTGAAGTCCCGGGTCGCGGTGGCGAGCGGACCGCCGGAACTACGGCGGCTGGCCCGGTCGTTCAACGAGATGGCGGACAACGTCGAGGACGTGCTGGAGCAGCAGCGCGCCTTCGTCGCCGACGCCTCGCACCAGTTGCGCAACCCGCTCGCGGCGCTGCTGCTGCGCATCGAACTGCTCGCCTACGAACTTCCGGAGGGCAACGAGGAGATCGCGTCCGTCCAGAACGAGGGCAAGCGCCTGGCGCAGGTGCTGGACGACCTGCTCGACCTGGCGCTGGCCGAGCACACCGAGGCCGACCTGCGGGTCACCGACATCGGCGCGCTGACCGCCGAGCGCGTCGCGGCCTGGGCACCCACCGCCGAGTCCAAGGGCGTCCGACTGGTGGGCGACTGCCCGCCCACCACCGCCTGGGCCGACCCGGTCACGCTGTCCAGCGCCCTGGACGCGGTGATCGACAACGCCGTGAAGTTCACGCCCGCAGGCGAGAGCGTCGAGGTGGGCGTCGCGTCCAACGGCACGACCTCGACCGTCGTCGTCAGCGATCACGGGCCGGGCCTCACCGATGAGGAGCTGGCCCGCATCGGCGACCGCTTCTGGCGCAGCGGCCGCCACCAGAACATCAAGGGCTCCGGGCTCGGTCTCTCCATCTCGCGGACCCTGCTCGCGGCGGGCGGTGGGTCCATCGCGTACGACCACAACGAACCGCAGGGGTTGCGGGTGACCGTGAGGGTGCCGAGGTCGGCCTCCGTGGCGTGAGCGGCGGCGCGGTCTTTCGCGGCGGCCGCGGTGGTCCTACGGCTTCACGGAGCGGTAGTAGTTCCGGGCGCCCTTGTGCAGCTGGAGCGGGTCGGTGTAGATCGCCGTGCGCAGGTCGACGAGCTGTGCGGAGTGGACGTGCTGTCCGATGCCGTCCCGGCTCCTGATCACGGTCCGGGTCACCCACTCGGTGAGCCGGGGGTCCATGTCCGCGCGGGTGATCAGCAGGTTGGACACTGCCATGGTCGGCACGGCGACGCCGTTCTGGATGGTGGGGTAGGCCGACTCCGGCATGTTGGTGGCCCGGTAGTAGCGCGTGGCGTCGCCCTGCTTGTGGAGCTTCGCGACGACGGCGGCTTCGATCGGCACGAACCGGAAGGCGAAGTTGTTGGCGAGCGTCCTCACCCCGGCCGTCGGCAGGCCTCCCGACCAGAAGAACGCGTCGATCTCGCCCCGCTGCAGCCGGCCCGGCGCCGTGCCGATGCCGTCGGCCTCCGGCTCGATGTCCTTCTCCGCGTCGATGCCCACCGCGCTGAGCAGCCGGTCGGCGATCAGCCGTACACCGGACTCGGGCGGCCCTATCGCCACCCGCCTGCCCCGCAGGTCATCGAGGGACTTGATGGCCGAGTCGCGCGGCACGACGAGCTGTACGTAGTCGTCGTAGAGACGGGCGACACCGCGCAGTCGGTCGGCACCGGGCCCGTGCTTCAGCTCGTACGTCTCCACCGCGTCGGCCGCCGTGATCGCGAAGTCGGCCTCGCCGGCCGCCACGCGTGCGACGTTCTCCTGGGAGCCGTCGCTGGTCTGGAGCTTCACCGCCAGGTCCGGCATGTCCTCGTCGAGCGCGTTGCGCAGCCGACGGCCGTAGTCCTGGTAAACGCCGCGTGGTGTCCCCGTCATGACCGTGATCGTCCCGCTCGGCGGGTCCTCGCCCAGCGGCAGCAGCCACCACAGCAGCAGTCCGAGGGCGACGAAACCGGCGGCCGCACCCTGCAGGGCCCGGCGCCTGCCGATGCGGGGGAAGAATCTGGACATGGGCGCGATCCTGCCAGCCAGGGCGGGCTGCTGACCAGGGGAAGGCGGGCCTCACCTGGTCTCGGACGGTGCGACGGCACTGTCACAGGCGCTCGCTACCGGGTTTCATCGGCAGTGCATCGGCCTTGGCGCCGGTGTTGAAGCCGATCTCGTGACTGCGGGGCGGAACGCCGCAGTGGTGTTCCTGCGGAGCCGGACAGTGCGGCCACAGGGTGAGGCAAGGAAGGGATGTTCCCGGCGACATCGGGTGTCGCCTGTTCGTGCGATCACTGCGGCACGGCACTGGTCCACGGGATCGACCTCGACGCGGTGATCGCGGAGATCCACCGCTCCAACATGACCAAGCTGGGCCCCGACGGCCGGATAGCCCGCCGCGCCGACGGCAAGGTCCTCAAGGGGGAGCACTACGAGGCCCCGGACGTGTCGGCCGAACTGCGCCGCCAGGGGTGGGTGGCCGACGGCGCGGAGTGAGACGGCACGGAGTGAGCGGGGCGGCGGCGGGCGGCCGCCCCGTTGAGGCCGACGCCGCCCGCGCTTGCTCAGTCGTTCACGGACGCCTGCGTGCGTGATCCGGCGGATTCCGTGGGCGGCGGAGCAGGAGACGCGGCGTCCGTCGTACCGGCCGCGCGTCGCCGACCCCACCAGGCCGCGAGCGGCTCCGTGTACCGCGCGGTGAGCGGGCCCACGACGACGAGGATCAGCACGTAGGCGGTTGCCAACGGTCCCAGGGACGGCTCGATGCCGGCCGTGACGGCGAGACCGGCGATGACGATCGAGAACTCGCCGCGTGCCACCAGCGCGCCGCCCGTACGCCACCGGCCCTTGACCGAGATCCCGGCCCGCCGTGCCGCCCAGTACCCCGTGGCGATCTTCGTCGCGGCGGTGACGGCGGCCAGCGCCAGGGCGGGCAGCAGGACGGGAGGGATGCTCGCCGGGTCGGTGTGCAGGCCGAAGAAGACGAAGAACACCGCGGCGAACAGGTCGCGCAGCGGGCTCAGCAGGGTGTGCGCGCCCTCGGCGACCTCCCCGGACAGCGCGATGCCGACCAGGAACGCCCCCACCGCGGCCGACACCTGGAGCTGCTGGGCGACCCCGGCGACCAGGATCGTCAGGCCGAGGACGACGAGCAGCAGCTTCTCCGGGTCGTCGCTGGAGACGAACCGTGAGATGACCCGTCCGTAGCGCACCGCCACGAACAGCACGAGGCCCGCGACGCCCAGCGCGATCGCCAGGGTCACGCTGCCCGCGGCGAGACCGACGCCGGCCACCAGCGCGGTGACGATGGGCAGGTACACCGCCATCGCCAGGTCCTCCAGGACGAGGACGCTCAGGATCACCGGGGTCTCGCGGTTGCCCACCCGGCCGAGGTCGCCGAGGACCTTGGCGATGACCCCGGACGACGAGATCCAGGTGACGCCCGCCAGGACCACCGCGGCCACCGGGCCCCAGCCCAGCAGCAGCGCGGCGGCGGCGCCGGGCAGGGCGTTGAGTGCGCAGTCGACCAGGCCGGACGGATAGTGGGACTTGAGGTTGGAGACCAGGTCGCTCGCCGTGTACTCCAGGCCGAGCATCAACAGCAGCAGGATCACGCCGATCTCGGCGCCGATGGCGACGAACTCCTCGCTCGCGCCGAGCGGCAGCAGCCCGCCCTCGCCGAAGGCCAGACCGGCGAGGAGGTAGAGCGGGATGGGCGAGAACTGAAAACGGGCGGCGACCCGGCCGAGCAGGCCGAGGCCGAGGATGATGGAACCGAACTCGATCAGCAGGACCGCGGAGTGCACGCGATCACTCCCGCCCGAGTATCGCGGCGGCCGCGTCGACACCCTCACGGGTGCCGATGACGATCAGGATGTCACCGCCCGCGAGCCGGAAGTCCGGTGCCGGGGACGGAATCGCCTCCGCCCGCCGCAGCACCGCCACCACCGACGCCCCGGTCTCCGTGCGCATCCGGGTGTCTCCGAGCACACGCCCGTTCCAGCGGGAGGTCGCGGCCACCTCGACGCGCTCCGCGACCAGTCCCAGGTCCGAGGTGTAGAGCAGGCTCGCGCTGTGGTGCGACGGTTTCAGCGCGTCGATCAGCGAGCCAGCCTCGGCGCCGGTCAGCCGCAGGGACTGGGCGCAGGAGTCGGGGTCGTCGGCCCGGTACACGCTCACCGTGCGGGTTCCGTCCCGGTGCGCCACCACGGACAGGTGGCGGTGTTCTCGCGTCACGAGGTCGTACTGGACCCCGATACCCGGCAGCGGCGTCGCCCGGAGGCGCGGAGCAGACACGTTTCTTCCCCTTGCTGGTCGTCCATGTGACGCGTCGTTCGGCTGACGAGTCGTTTGTCTGACGCGCCGTCCGACCGATGTGTGGTCCGACCGATGTGCGGTGCGGCCGATGTGCGGCCCATCCGTCCGACGCGTCCTTCCTCAGGTGCCCCGAGCCGCCATGCTGCCATCCCCCCGTACGGTGACGACATGGGTGTCGTGACGGATGGACGGGGTCGGCGTACGGCGGAGAGGCTGGTCACGGCGGTGCCATGGACGCGATCGGAGAAATCGAAGACGGTGCGCCACGACTTCGCGGGGGACCTGCCCGCGCTGACCGGGGAGACGGAACTGGCGGTCTGCCGCGTGGCCCAGGAGGGCCTCACCAACACGGCCCGGCACGCCGGCGCCGGCCGCGCCGAACTCCGGCTCGGGCCGGCCCCGGACGGCGTCGAACTCCTCGTCCGCGACAACGGCAGCGGCCTCGGCGGCGCGAGCGACGGCGCCGGCCTCACCGGCATGCGCGAACGCGCCCTCCTGATCGGCGCGACGCTCACCGTGGAACCGGCACCGGGACGGGGCACGGACGTACGCCTGCGCCTACCGACCGGGGCTGGACGATGAGTTCGGGCACCCGCATATCCCCGCGCACGGCCTCCGGGAGCCCGTTGTGACACTCGACTCCCCGATACGCGTCCTGCTCGCCGACGACCACACCCTCGTACGCCGAGGAGTGCGCCTGATCCTCGACGGTGAACCGGACCTGACGGTCGTGGCCGAGGCCGGTGACGGTGCGGAGGCGGTCGAACGGGCCCGGGCCGGGGACATCGACCTGGCCGTCCTGGACATCGCCATGCCCCGCACGACCGGCCTCCAGGCGGCCCGAGAACTCTCCCGTCGCCTGCCCGACCTGCGGATCCTGATCCTCACGATGTACGACAACGAGCAGTACTTCTTCGAGGCCCTCAAGGCCGGCGCCAGCGGCTACGTCCTGAAGTCCGTCGCCGACCGTGACCTGGTCGAGGCGTGCCGCGCGGCCGTACGCGACGAGCCCTTCGTCTACCCGGGCGCGGAACGCACCCTCGTCCGCTCCTACCTCGACCGCCTCCACCGCGGCGACGGCCTGCCCGAGCGCGCCATCACCGAGCGCGAGGAGGAGATCCTCAAGCTCGTCGCAGAGGGCCACACCTCCAGGGAGATCGGCGGCCTCCTCCACATCAGCGCCAAGACGGTCGAACGCCACCGCGCCAACCTCCTCCACGAACTCGGCATGCGCGACCGCCTGGAACTGACGCGGTACGCGATCCGGGCGGGCCTTGTCGATCCGTGAGAATGCCGGTCGATCCGTGAGAAGGCCGTGTGTGCCCCGTAGTGGCGCGCCGACGAATGACCCGCCCGCGACGCGTCACCCGACCGGTCCGACTCCGCCGCCCAACCGGTCTGCCAGGCAGGCGAGATAAAGGGCCATGGTCGCGCGGTGTTCCCGGAGCGAGCGGCCGGTGAGTTGTTCGATCTTGTTCATGCGGTAGACGACGGTGTTGCGGTGGATGTGCAGGGCCGCGGAGGCGCGGACGAGGTTGAAGCCGGTCTCGCACCAGGCGGTGATGGTGTCGCGGAGGGCGGGCCAGTCGGGCTGGGCTCGTAGTTCGGCGGTGGTGAGGTCGAGCAGGCGGTTGCGGGCCGACTGGCTCACGGCAGCCAGGACCTGGTGGACGCGCAGGTCGGAGATCAGGTGGACGGGGGAGTGGCCGGGCAGCCGGGCGCCCAGGCGGAGCGCGTCGCAGGCGTCCTGGTAGGAGTCGTGCAGGGAGCGGACGGAGGTGCCCGCTTCGCCGATGCCGGCGTGGGCGGTGAGACCGTCCTGGGCGGCGATGACGTCGGTGATCCGTCGGCAGTCGGCGGCTAGGGAGGCCGGGGAGCGCTGCGCCGGGAGCCGGTGCAGGACGCCGATCCAGCCGGGGGCCGTGCCGGCCACGATGTCCTGGGGGTCGGCGAAGACCTCGCGGACCGTGCGGATCAGTTCCGAGCGGATCAGCGCCATGTCCCGGGTGGGGGCGCCCTGGCGCCGGGCGGCACCATCGGGCACGGTCACCTCGAACGCCACCGCGACCCGTCGCAGACGCAGGTCGAAGCCGAGTTCGGCCGCCCGGAACACGAGGAAGTCGCTCTCGACGACCTGGGGGTCGTACGAGGCGATGTCGGTGAGCAGTTTCTCGGCGGCGCGCTCGGCGAGCAGGCGGGAGCGCAGCATCACGGACTCCCGCAGCAGGATCTCCGTCTGGCGTTTGACCAGTAGCCCGAAGCGGCGCACCTGGGCGGGGGTGCCGGTGATGCCGACGGTCCCCACCGCCTGCCCGTCGGTGATCAACGGCAGGGTGACCCCGGGACGCACACCGCGCAGCAGCTGCGCCTGGGACGCGTTGTGCGTGGCGGGTTCCTTGGTGCGGATGACCTCGACGGACGCCTCGTGGAAGGTGCCGACGCGGCTGCTGTCGCCGCTTCCGATGACCATGCCGTCCCCGTCGGTGATCAGCACGTTGAAGCCGATCACGGCGGAGGTGTCCGCGGCGATCTCCTGCGCGAGTGACGGGCTCAGCACGGGGTCCTCCCGTCGGGGGAAGCGCTGGGGAGCCCGGGGAAACCCGGGGAAACCCGGAAAGGGGGCCGGGTGCTGGACGCACCGTACAGGCGATCGAGCGGTTTCGGCCCCAACTTCGTACGAAGTGACCGGTGACGCCCGGCGGGCGGGTCCCTAGCGTTTGGGCCCATCACATCCCCGCCGGGGGCACAGCTCGGTGAACGGCGGGTTCCTTCAGGCACCAGGACGGAAGGCCCAAGCCGATGATCCGTGTGCGTTCCCGAGTGCGTTCCCTCGTGTGCAGTTCGTTCGCGATCCTCCTGCTCTCCTCGGTCGCCGCCTGCGGTTCCGGCGACGGAGACGATGCCCCGACGAACGTGTCCGCGAAGACCGCGGCACTGGGCACCCTCACGCCCGGCGTGATCAAGGTGGCCGTACAGCCGTACGCCCCCTACACCAGCGTCCAGGGCGACAAGATCGTCGGCCTCGACGGCGACATCCTCACCTACGTGTCCAAGAAGCTCGGCCTCACCATAAAGCCCCAGGTCACCGACTTCGCCGGCATGCTCGCAGGGGTCCAGTCCCGCCGGGTGGACATCACCATCGGCGGTGTCGCCTGGAGCGCCGACCGGCAGAAGCAGGGCCTGTTCACCGACCCGCCCTACTACTCGCCCCCCGCGATGGCCGTGCGCAACGGCAAGACGTACAAGACGGTCGACGACCTCAAGGGCCTGAACCTGGGCACGGTCGAGGGCTACGTCTGGGTCAAGTCCATCCAGTCCGTGCCCGGCGCCGAGCTGCACGCCTATCCGGACGCCACCGGCGTCTTCGACGACCTCGGCGCGGGCCGCGTCGACGTCGGCTTCCTCGACCCGCTGATCATCATCGCGGCCCAGAAACAGCGGCCCGAGCTGAAGATCAGCACGGAGTACCTGACGCCCCCGACCCCGGCCCAGGTCAAGGCCAAGCCGGCCTATCAGTACTTCCAGCCGTACCAGACCGGCTTCTACCTCCCGAAGGAGGCGACCAAGCTGGAGCAGGCGATCTCCGCGCAGATCGACGCCATGTACAAGAACGGCGAGATGGCGAAGCTCGTCCAGAAGTACGGCGGAGACCCCGAGCAGTTCCTGAAGCCGGCCGCCGACGTGGCCACGGCGCGCCGCGGCGTGGACCGGCCCGACGACTGGACACCGCCATCCGCCGGCCGGCTCGGTCAGCTCGGCCAGTGAGGGGATGACATGTCCGGTCTCTATCTCTCCGCTGTCTTCCAGGTCCCCTGGTCCGACTACCGCGACGACCTCCTGGACGCCCTCGGCCGCACCCTCTCCTACACGGTCGTCAGCTTCGTGGGCGCCGTACTGCTCGGCCTGGCCGTCGCGCTGCTCAGGCTGAGCCGGGCCTGGCCCGCGCGTGCTCTCGCCGCCGTCTACACCGAGGTGTTCAAGAACGTCCCACTCCTGGCCATCATCTTCCTGACCTACTTCGGCCTGGCCTCCGCAGGGCTCCGGCTCGACGTGTTCACCGCCGGCTGCCTGAGCCTCGTCGTCTTCTACGCCGCCTACCTGTCCGAGATCTTCCGCTCCGCGATCAGCGGTGTGCACGACGGGCAGACCGAGGCCGGACAGGCGCTGGGCCTCGGCCGGGCCGGCATCTTCGGCCACGTCGTCCTGCCGCAGGCCGTCCGGCAGGCCCTGCCCGGAACCAACACCATGCTCGTCGACCTGCTGAAGTCGACCTCCCTGCTCGTCACCGTCTCCGCCGCCGAGCTGATGTCCGAGGGGCGGCTGATCACCTCGGCCACCTTCCGGGCGCTGGAGGTGTACCTCGTCATTTCCGCCCTCTACTTCGCGCTCTGCTACCCGCTCTCCCAGCTCCTGCTGCTCCTGGAGCGCAAGGTACGGGCGGGCGTCCCCCTCTCCCCCTGGCGACGACGGCGGATGCGGGCGGCCCGGGAACTCCTCGCGGCCGAGCTCGGCGCGGGCATCACAACAGACACCGAGCGGAAGGAGGCGGCGGCATGACCGAGCCCGTCACCAAGGCAGCGGCCGCCCCACCGGCCCGCACGGGCGCGGTCGTACGCATCGAGGGGCTGCGCAAGTCCTTCGACGGCCGACTGGTGCTCGACGACGTGAAGCTGGAGGTCGGCCGCGGCCGCATCGTGAGCGTCATCGGGCAGAGCGGCGGCGGCAAGACCACCCTGATGCGCTGCGTCAACCTGCTGGAACAGCCCGACCGGGGCACGGTCGAGGTGGCCGGCGAAGTGGTGCACAGCGGTGGCCGTACCGTCTGCCGCGACCTGCCCCGGCTGCGCCGCACCGTCGGCATGGTCTTCCAGCGTTTCCACCTGTTCCCGCACCTCACCGCCGTCGAGAACGTCGTCCTGGCCCAGCGCAAGGCCGGCGTTCCCGAGCGGGAGGCGCTGGAGGTGGCCGTCGCGCTGCTGCGCCGGGTCGGCGTGGCCCACCGCGGCCTCGCCCGGCCCGACCAGCTCTCCGGCGGGGAACAGCAACGCGTCGCCATCGCCCGGGCCCTCGCGCTCAGGCCGGAGGTGCTGCTCTTCGACGAGCCCACGTCCTCCCTGGACCCCGAGGCCACCCGGGAGGTCCTGAGCGTGATGCGGGAACTCGCCGCGGACGGCATGACCATGTTGCTGGTCACCCACGAACTGCCCTTCGCCCGCGAGGTGTCCGACCACGTCGTCTTCGTCGACGGCGGCCGCATCGTCGAGGAGGGCGCCGCGCGGGACGTCCTCGACCACCCCGCCCAGGCCAGAACACGGGAGTTCCTCTCCTCCTACGGATCGGCGTCATGACCGCCGCGCTCGGCGGCGAGGGGCCGGTCGTCGTGGTCGGGGGCGGCGTCGTGGGGCTGTGCACGGCGTACTACCTGGCCGAGGCGGGCCTCCCGGTGGAGGTCGTCGAACGGCGCGGCCTGGCCTCGGGGGCGTCCCGGGGCAACGCGGGCTGGATCTGCCTCAGCCACTCGACGCCGGTCCCCGCCCCGGGCGTCCTGCGCTACGCCCTGCGCTCACTGGGGCGGCCGGACTCGCCCCTGTACCTACGGCCCCTGCCCGATCCCGCGTTCGTACGATGGCTGTGGCGCTTCTGGCGCAGCAGCACACCGGCCGCCTTCCGACGCGGCTACGCGGCGATCGCCGAGCTGAACCACGACACCTTCGACCTCTTCGACGGCCTGCGCGAGGCCGGGGTGGACACGACCCTCACCCGCCCCGGCATGGTCCACGCCTTCCTCTCCGCGGCCGAGGCCCGCCACCACCTCGCCCTCCAGCGTCAGATGGCGGACGGCCGCTACCCGCTGCCCGACGACATCGTCACGGGCGACGAGGCCCGACTCCTGGACGACGCGCTGTCGCCCCGGGTGCGCGCGGCCTACCTCGTCGAGGGGGAGGGCGTCGTCGACCCGGAGGCCTTCGCCCGTGGCCTCGGCGACGCGCTCACCGCGGCGGGGGTGAAGGTCCGCGAGAACGCGGAGACCCTCGGGTTCCGCACCGCCGGGGGGCGCGTCACCACGGTACGCACCACGCAGGGCGACCTGCCCTGCGCGGCGGTCGTCATCGCGGCCGGCACCCGCTCCTCGCGCCTGCTGGGCGCGCTGGGACATCCGCTGCCCCTCCAGGCCGGCAAGGGCTACAGCTTCTCGGTGGGCCTCGACCCCGCGCCCCGCCACACGCTCTACTTCGGCGAGCGCAGAACCGTGGCCTCCCCACTCGGCGCGACCACGCGCATCGGCGGCACGATGGAGCTGAGCGGCAACAACAACCGCCTGGACTGGCGCCGCGTCGTCGCGGTCGCCCTCGCCAGCCGGCACTACCTGGGCCGCTGGTTCGACGACCCCGACGACCTGGTCGGCCTGATCCGCGATCCCTGGGTCGGAGGGCGGCCCTTCCTCCCGGACGGACTGCCGGTCATCGACCGCGTCCCCGGACACGGCAACGCCTTCGCCGCCACCGGTCACGGCATGCTCGGCGTCACCCTGGGCCCGGTCACCGGCCACGAACTCGCCGCGTACGTCCGCACCGGCCACCGCCCCAAGGCCCTGATGCCGTTCCGCTTCGACCGGGGGCGCTGGTGACGCCTGCCTCTCCGGCACACCTCGAAGCCGTCTCCGACATCCGCCTACCCTTGAGACATACCCGCCGCGTGGCGGTGCAGAAGTCCGTCGGCGTTTCCGGAAGGCGGTGGCACCGCATGTCGTACGTCGCTGTGAGCGCGCTGAGTCATCCGGGGCTGCTCCGCGAGCGGAACGAGGACAGCCTCGTCGCCGGGCCGTGGACGCTGTGCGCCACCGTGACCGAGAACCCGCAGGCGCTGGTCTTCCCGCTCGGAACGCCCCTCGTCGTCGCCGTCGCCGACGGTCTCGGCGGGCATCCTCACGGGGAGGTGGCCAGCGCCCTGGTCGTCCGTCGGCTCGCCACGATCGGCCCCGCCCTGACCGGCGAGGACGCCGTCCGAGAGGCTCTGACCGACTGCAACCGCGTCGTTTACGAGGCCGCCGGCGGCGACAAGGGGAGCGAGCTCACCGCCATGGGGACGACGGTCGCCGGATGTGTCATACGGTCCGACTCGCTGCTGGCGTTCAACGTCGGCGACAGCAAGGTCTTCACGGTCTCCCGCGACGGGATGCGGCAGGTGAGCGTCGACGACAGCGCTCCCCTGGAGCCCGGCATGCGCACCACGTCCCTCGTCACCCAGTGCCTGGGCGGCAGCACCAGCAGGCACGCCATAAGCCCCCATGTGACGGCCGCGCCCCTGGCACCGGGCGACCGCTACCTGATCTGCACCGACGGCCTGACCGACCCGGTGACGACGGACGTGCTCGCGGAGGTGATGCGGGAGCACGACGACGGCCGGGCCGCCTTCGAACTGTGGAAGGCCGCCATGGAGGCGGGCGGCCCCGACAACATCACGCTCGCGGTCCTGCGTGTCGCGGACGACTGAGCGGGTCCGGGGCCGACCGATGAGTTTCCCGCTCCCGGCCGGTCCTCAAGGTAAGGAAGCTGCCCGGGAGGCGATCATGTTCGGTACGACGAAGGCGTTCAGTGGGTTCTCGGTGGACGACATCGACGCGGCCAGGAAGTTCTACGGAGAGACGCTCGGGTTGCGCGTGTCCGATGAGAACGGCCTGCTGACCCTGCACATCGCGGGCGACCGGAACATCCTGGTCTACCCCAAGCCCGACCACACCCCGGCGACGTTCACGATTCTCAACTTCCCCGTCGACGATATCGAGGCAGCGGTCGACGAGCTGAGCAGGAGGGGCGTGAGCTTCGAGCACTATGACCATCTCAAGGCCGACGACAAGGGCATCTTCCGCGGTGGTGGCCCGCTGATCGCGTGGTTCACCGACCCCGCGGGCAACGTGCTCTCCGTCCTGCAGGAATCCGCGTAGGCGGGCCCCTACGGTGGAGGCATGAGTGAGATCGTCGTCTACGAGCTCGACCAGGCGCAGGCCACGGGCTCTCCCCCGGGAACGCCCGGCGATGCGCAGCGGCGCGTCCGCAGGGTACACGCGGCACCCGCCGCCCCGGGGACACCGGGCACGACGGGACCGCGGACCCTCTGCGGCAGGGACACCTTCGCCATGGAGACGGCCCGCTGGAAGCCCTCCGAACATCCCGGAGGGCCCTGGTACCCAGCGGAACACGCGTCCGTGGTCTGCCCCGACTGCGATGCCGTGATGGAGATCTGACCGGTTGTACCACTCGTCGGTCGCCGCGTCGAAACGCGCGTCGGTGCCCGAGGTGGCGAAGGAGCCGCCGCCGTAAACCCTGGAGCCGTTGGCGGTGATGCCCGTGGTCGCCGCCGGGAAGGCGATCGCGACGCCGTCGTCCGTGTTCTCACCGGGGGCGGCGGCCAGCAGCTCGGCGCGGCCGTCGCGGTCGGTGTCGACGAGCCGGACCTGGGCGCCGAACGCGTCACCGGCCTCGGCCGAGCCGGGTACGTTCGTCGAGTTCTGGTCGACACGTCGAGGGCTGCACCCGCGACCCAGCCCTTCTTGAGAGCGGCGTACAGCTCGGCCCTGGCCGTACAGGATGCACGGTCGAAGGCGGTCCGTATCTGGGGCACCGCCCCGGCCCCACCCCCGAAGCAGCGGTTCACCACGCACCAGGTTTTCCACGTATCCCGGGCGGAGGCACCCACGTCCCGGGCGCGCCGCTCCTACCCCTTGGCCCGTACGGTCCGGCCGCCCTCCACCGGGTAGTGCAGGGCCTGCAACTCGCAGAAGGAGTCGATCCCCTCCGCTCCGCACTCCCGCCCGATGCCGGAGTGTGCGAACCCGCCGAAGGGCGCTACCGGGTTGAACGGCGCGCCGTTGACCTCCAGTTGGCCAGACCGCACTCGTCGTGCCACGGCGCCGGCCCGCTCGTCGCTGCCGGACCACACGGAACCGTGCAGCCCGTAGCGCGTGGAGTTGGCCAGACGTACGACATCGTCGTCCCCGTCATGGACCATGATCGAGACAACCGGACCGAAGATCTCCTCCTGCGCCAGGTCCATGTCCTCGGTGACATCGCTGAAGACCGTCGGAGCGAAGTACAGACCGTCTGCTGCTGTCAGCCGTCAATTCGCCTTGGTGGCCCACAGAATGACGTTCGTACCGAAGAACTTCTTGCGCCACCCGATGTCCTTGAACCCGAGCCCGCGCAGCGCGCCGGCGATGCTCTGCGGTGACTCGAAGGCACGCGTACTGGATTCGAGATAGCTGTAGGACGATCGGTCGCGCGCCACGACCTGCCCCAGCAGCGGAACGATGACGCGCATTCCCCACTTCATGACGGGCTCCACCAGACCACTCGGAGGGCACGTTTCGAGGATCACGAGGCGGCCGCCGGGCTTGAGGACCCGGTGTTGTTCGCGGAGCACTCCCTCCAGGTCCTCGACGTTTCTGAGGAGATAGCCCTCGGTGATTCCGTCGAAGGACTCGCTCTCGAACGGCAGACTGGCCGCGTCCGCGTGCTGCCAGCGCACCGCGCCGGCCCCGGGCTTGGCCTTGGCCCGGCGCAGCATCTCCTCCGAGAAGTCGACGCCGGTCACCGTGACGGTGGGGTGTCTGCGGGCCGCCTCCAGAGCGATCACACCCGTTCCCGTGGCCAGGTCGAGCAGCTGTCCCCCCTTGGCGGGTGCGACGCGTGCGGCCACCTCCCGGCACCATTTCTCATGACGGCCGAGCGTCATGATGAAGTTCATCCGGTCGTAGTACCCGGCGATCTTCTGGAAGATCCCGTGCACTTCGGAGCCCTTGCCACGACGTGTGCGGTCACTCGTCACCTGTTCCGCCCTCCTCCACTGGGAACGCCCACCTCCGAATCAACCCGGGTGATGTGGTGACTCACCCTGGAGTCCGAACCGGACAGGTCCACCCCGGCCATGACCGCGACGGCGAGGATTCCGATCAGAGCCGTCCCGATTGATGGCCGCGCTCCGAAGAGCAGAAGGCTGAGAAATACCACGGACACATACATGTCCCGTTGGCCGACCAGGTTGTAGTCGATTGGCGTCCGGGCCCGGACGATGGAGATCATGTTAGCCACGGCCGGGATCACCATGACGCCCGAATACACCAGCCGGTCAGGTATATCGGTGAGCAGAACGAGCACCGGGAACGCGGCGTACACCAGAGTGGTCGCTGTGGCGGCGACCCAGGCGCCGGCGAGCTGTGACGGCAGGAGCGCCGGAATCGTCCGCAGCCCGGCCGCCTTGTCCCCTGCGTAGTCGGGGACATTCTTCATGATGCCCTTGGCGAAGTACCAGCAGAACAGGAACACCCCAAACGGATTGCTGATCAGCCCGTCCCCGAGTACCAGCCGCAGGGGGTTCTCGGCGTTCGGCTTGCCGAAGGTGTGGATGTCGGAGAGGACGACGTCAGCCGCGGTGCTCCGGTTGACGAAGACCATACGCTTGGGGCCGACGGCGAAGTACGAGAGTTCGCTGCCGTCCAGGGCGGCGTATTGGATGGCGTGCAGCAGGTTCGACCGCAGCCTGAGGATGTCCCGATCCCGGGCAGCCTTGATGAGTCGATGCGTCATGCCTGTTGCCGGGGGCGATCTTCCGGTCGGCGTGGATACAGCGACCGGAAGCTCTGCCGGTGACGGCGCCGGACATGGAGTCCGTATGGAATGCACCGGACGGACAGGGCGTCGCTCGCTGGAGCGGCCGTACCTTGCTCCATCCGGCGCGTACAAGTCGTACTTTCCGAGGTCCGGCGGAGCAACGCAGGTGGCAGGAAGATGTCGCGCGATCCCGGTGTCTCCCCGGGTTCCTGATATTCCAGCACTGTCCTGCGCACCATCCTGCGCTCCCTCTGGCAGGTGACCGCGGAGCACACGCGCCTCCAGGGCCTGCTGAGCCCGCCAAACGGCGCTGGGAACAGGAGCCCCTTGCACAGGTAGTGGCGGTACCGCTACGCGTCAGACACAAGGACTGCAGTTGCCATCTCAAGGAACGCCTACTCTTGAGGGATGACCAGCAGCAGCGACCGGAGTCTCGTGGTGGACGTTCAGGGAACCAAGACTTACGAAGTGCGCACCTACGGGTGCCAGATGAACGTCCATGACTCCGAGCGATTGTCCGGGCTGCTCGAAGACGCCGGGTACGTGCGCGCGCCCGAGGGCGCGGACGGTGACGCGGACGTCGTCGTCTTCAACACCTGCGCGGTCCGCGAGAACGCCGACAACCGGCTCTACGGCAACCTCGGCCGGCTCGCGCCGAAGAAGGCCTCGCGGCCCGGTATGCAGATCGCCGTCGGTGGCTGTCTCGCGCAGAAGGACCGCGACACCATCGTGAAGAAGGCGCCCTGGGTGGACGTCGTCTTCGGTACGCACAACATCGGCAAGCTGCCGGTGCTGCTGGAGCGCGCCCGCGTGCAGGAGGAGGCGCAGGTCGAGATCGCCGAGTCGCTGGAGGCGTTCCCGTCGACGCTGCCGACGCGGCGCGAGAGCGCGTACGCGGCCTGGGTCTCCATCTCCGTCGGCTGCAACAACACCTGCACCTTCTGCATCGTCCCGGCGCTGCGCGGCAAGGAGAAGGACCGCCGCACCGGCGACATCCTCGCCGAGATCGAGGCCCTGGTCGCCGAGGGCGTCTCCGAGATCACGCTGCTCGGCCAGAATGTCAACGCCTACGGCTCCGACATCGGCGACCGTGAGGCGTTCAGCAAGCTGCTGCGGGCCTGCGGAACGATCGAGGGCCTGGAGCGCGTCCGGTTCACCTCCCCGCACCCGCGCGACTTCACCGACGACGTCATCGCCGCCATGGCCGAGACACCGAACGTGATGCCGCAGCTCCACATGCCGCTGCAGTCCGGCTCGGACACGGTCCTGAAGGCGATGCGCCGCTCCTACCGCCAGGAGCGCTACCTCGGAATCATCGAGAAGGTCCGCGCCGCCATCCCGCACGCCGCGATCACCACTGACATCATCGTGGGCTTCCCCGGCGAGACCGAGGAGGACTTCGAGCAGACCCTCCATGTGGTGCGCGAGGCGCGGTTCGCACAGGCCTTCACCTTCCAGTACTCCAAGCGGCCCGGCACCCCTGCCGCCACCATGGAGAACCAGATCCCCAAGAAGGTCGTGCAGGCGCGCTACGAGCGTCTCGTCGCCCTCCAGGAGGAGATCTCCTGGGACGAGAACAAGAAGCAGGTCGGCCGCAAGCTCGACCTCATGGTCGCCGAGGGTGAGGGCCGCAAGGACGGCGCCACCCACCGCCTCTCGGGCCGCGCCCCCGACAACCGCCTGGTCCACTTCACCAAGCCGGAGCAGGAGGTGCGCCCCGGCGACGTGGTGACCGTCGAGGTCACCTACGCCGCCCCGCACCACCTCCTCGCCGAGGGCACCGTCCTCGACGTGCGCCGTACGCGCGCGGGGGACGCCTGGGAGAAGCGGCACGTCGAAAAGGCAGCGAAGGCGGCCGAGCCGGCCGGAGTCATGCTGGGGCTGCCCAAGGTCGGCGTCCCCGCGCCGCTCCCGGCCGTCACGGGCAGCGCCTGCGGCTGCGACTGAGGTCCACTCCGGGGCCGCCGCCGGTGCCGGACCTGGACCTGTGGCTCTCGGTTCGGTTGCCTGCCGGATCGCGTACGGGGTTACCCTGCCGATCATGCTTGTCGCTGCCGCAGTCTGCCCCTGTCCGCCCCTTCTCGTGCCCGAGGTCGCCGCGGGGGCCGCGCCCGAGCTGGACGCCGCGCGTGCCGCCTGCACGGACGCGCTCGGGGTGCTTGCCGCCGCCCGGCCCGACCGGCTCGTCGTCGTCGGCCCCGCCGAGGAGAGCCGGCGGGGCCCGCACCCGGAGGGCACGCGGGGCTCGTTCCGCGGCTTCGGCGTGGACCTGGACGTACGGCTGGGCCGGAACCCGGGCGGTGCGTCCGAGCGCGAGCTGCCGCTCTCGCTCGCCGTGGCCGCGTGGCTCCTCGAACGGACCGGTTGGTCCGACGCCCCGATCGAGGGGCTCGGCGTCGGCGAGCCCCTCGCGCCCGAGCGGTGCGCCGAGGCCGGCCGGGAGATCGGTGCCCAGGCCGGACGGGTGGCCCTCCTGGTGATGGGCGACGCCAGCGCGTGCCGGACGTTGAAGGCGCCGGGCTACCTCGACGAACGCGCGGCGCCCTTCGACGCGGAGGTCGCGCGGGCGCTGGGTGCTGCCGACGTGGAGGCCGTCGCGGCACTGGACCCCGACCTGGCCCAGGAGCTGAAGGCATCGGGGCGCGCCGCCTGGCAGGTGCTCGCGGGGGCGGCGGAGGGCGCGGGGCTCTCCGGCGCGCTCCTGTACGAGGACGCGCCGTACGGCGTGGGGTACGTGGTGGCGGCCTGGTCGTAGACGCCCCGTCGCACCCCGACACCGGAACGGCGGACGGCCGCGAGCCCCTGTGGGTCGCGGCCGTCCGCCGATCGATGTGTCGTTCAGGATGTCGGCGGTGGCGAGTCGGGCGGTGTGGTGGGGGCGCCCCGCGTCGTGTCACCGTCTTTGTGCGCGAGACGGTCCATGGCGCCCTTGGCCTTGTCGGTGCTCGTCCGGATCTTGCCGCTGTACTTGTGCCCGGTCTTCTCGTCGACGACCTTCGCGGCCCTGTCGAGGCCGTGGTGAACCCGGCCCTCGTGCCGCTGCGCGAGGTCGGAGACCTTGCCCTTGGCCGGGCCGAGCTTGGCCTTCATGGTGTGGAACAAACCCATGGCTCACCTTCCCACGCGGGGACCGTCAGGTACGGGCGCTCTCGTCGGCCTCGCTGTCGGCCGCCTCACCTGCCGACTGCTGCTTGGGGATCTCGACGCCGTCGGTAGCGGTGGCCGCCGGGGTCTCGGCGGCTTCCTCCGAAGGGTCCTCGGCGTCGGCCTCGACCTCGGTCTCGACCTTGGTCGATTCCTTCGCCTGGGTCGGCTGCTCGTCGGCTTCGGCCGTCTCCCCCGCGGGCTCGGCCGCCGTGGGGTCGGCCTGCGCCTCGGCGGTCTGTGCGGCTTCGGCCGACGTCTCCTCCGTGGCCTTGGACCTCCGGAAAAGTCGCGCAAAAACGCCCATATCAACTCCATACGTTACTCGTGCGGACGAAATCCCGCGTCGCCCGGTGCGTCTGATCACGCCGCCCGGGTCGCCGCCCCTGCGAACCGGCGGCGGGAAACCTCGCAACGGGCAACGACCCCGGACCCGTGTCGTCACGTAACTCGTTCGAGGCAGTGCGTGACGTTTGGGAGACTGGTGCGGTGAGCAGTGCACCCCCCGCCCCCCGTGTCATCGCCGTCGTCGGACCCACCGCGGCCGGAAAGTCCGATCTGGGCGTATTCCTGGCCCGGCAACTCGGCGGCGAGGTCGTCAACGCCGACTCCATGCAGCTCTACCGAGGGATGGACATCGGAACCGCCAAGCTGACGCCCGAGGAGCGCGGCGGCGTCCCGCACCACCTCCTGGACATCTGGGACGTGACCGTGACGGCGTCCGTCGCCGAGTACCAGCGGCTCGCCCGCGAGCGGATCGACGCGCTGCTCGCCGAGGGCCGCTGGCCGATCCTCGTCGGCGGCTCCGGTCTGTATGTCCGCGGCGCCGTCGACAACCTCGAGTTCCCCGGCACCGACCCCGAGGTCCGGGCCCGGCTGGAGGAGGAGCTCACGCTCCGCGGCTCCGGCGCGTTGCACGCCCGGCTCGCCGCCGCCGATCCCGAGGCCGCGCAGGCGATCCTGCCCAGTAACGGCCGCCGCATCGTCCGCGCCCTCGAAGTGATCGAGATCACCGGCAAGCCCTTCACGGCCAACCTCCCCGGCCACGACTCCGTCTACGACACCCTGCAGATCGGTGTCGACGTCGCCCGCCCCGAGCTCGACGAGCGCATCGCGCGCCGCGTCGACCGCATGTGGGAGGCCGGACTGGTGGAGGAAGTGCGCTCCCTGGCGGCGCACGGGCTGCGCGAGGGGCGTACGGCCTCGCGCGCGCTCGGCTACCAGCAGGTGCTGGCCGCGCTGGCGGGGGAGTGCACGGACGACGAAGCGCGCGCCGAGACCGTCCGTGCGACCAAGCGCTTCGCGCGCCGCCAGGATTCGTGGTTCAGGCGCGATCCGCGGGTGCACTGGTTGAGTGGGGCGGCGGCGGATGTCACGGAACTTCCTCACCTCGCTCTGGCATTGGTCGAACGACCGGTTACAGCCTGATCACGTCATGGCATCGGGACGCTCAGGCCGCCATTCGTGCCTCCGGTGCCGTGCCATCATCGAGCTTCGATCGACCAAGTGGAGTCCGAGTTGGGAGGGCGCGTGGCGATGGAGGCCGGCCCTCGCGACACCGCACAGGACACCGAGCCCGTCACCATCAGCGGTGGTGAACCGGAGCCGGAGGACGTGCGTCTGAGCCCTGACGGGCCGGACGACACCCAGGGTGGTGTGACCGCCGACGGTCCCGAACCCGAGGAGATGTTCGCCGGCGGGCCCGAGGTCGAGGTCGAGCTGCGCCCGCAGCGCCGGCTGCGGATCTGGCAGCTCGCGCCCATCGTGGCCCTGGCCGCGATCGGCTCCCTGATGTTCGCCTTCCCGCTGGCCTTCGACTTCGGTGACAGCGGCGCCGTGATCGCCATGCTGGGGCTGCTGATCAGCTCCTGTGCGGCCGGCTGGGGAATGACGGCCGCACGCCGCGTTGGTTACACGTGGCCCGGGCTGTCCCAGCGGGGCTCCGGACGCCGCCCGGACTGGCGGGTCGTGCTGGCGTACGTCGTCGTGGTCGCCGCGGTGGTCGTGCTGGCCGTGTGGCGCGTGGCCCGGCTGCGCTGACCTGCCTGTCGTAGGGGCACCGTACGATCGAGGCATGAGCACGCGGATCGCTTTCCTCAAGGGGCATGGCACCGAGAACGACTTCGTGATCGTCCCGGACCCCGAGAACGCCATCGACCTGCCGCCCGCCGCCGTCGCCGCGCTGTGCGACCGCCGCGCGGGCATCGGCGGTGACGGACTGCTGCACGTGGTGCGGTCCGCCGCGCACCCCGAGGCCAGGGAGATGGCGGCCGAGGCGGAGTGGTTCATGGACTACCGCAACGGCGACGGCTCGATCGCGGAGATGTGCGGCAACGGCGTGCGGGTCTTCGCGCGCTACCTCCAGCGCGCCGGGCACGTGACCGAAGGGGACATCGCGGTCGCCACGCGCGGAGGAGTGAAGCGCGTCCACATCGCCAAGACCGCATCCATCAGCGGCTCCGCCGCGGGTGACGTCACCGTCGGCATGGGCAGGGCACGCCTCCCCGAAGGGGACGTCACGGTGAGCGTCGGCGAGCGCAGCTGGCCCGCGCGGAACGTGAACATGGGCAACCCGCACGCAGTGGCCTTCGTCGACGACCTCGACCACGCCGGCGACCTGTACACCCCGCCGCCGTTCAGCCCGGCCGCCGCTTACCCGGACGGGGTGAACGTCGAGTTCGTCGTCGACCGCGGCCCGGCCCACGTCGCGATCCGCGTGCACGAGCGCGGCGCCGGCGAGACCCGCTCGTGCGGCACCGGCGCGTGCGCCGTCGCGGTGGCCGCCGCCCGCAGGGACGGCGTCGACCCGACCGTCACCGGAACCCCGGCGACGTACACCGTGGACGTCCCCGGCGGACGCCTGGTGATCACCGAGCGGCCCGACGGCGAGATCGAGATGACCGGTCCCGCCGTGATCGTCGCCGAGGGCGAGATCGCCCCCGAATGGCTGGAAACATCGCTTCGTTGACCGGGCCGACGGCTTGCAATCCCAGGTTCCGGCGCCCCTGTGGTTCACAAGACGACCTCCGGGGCCCGGATGAGGGTTCGACATGACGGAAGGTCCCAGGTCACGTGGCGCAAAAGCGTAAACATTAAAACCGTCGCTCGATTGGGTGATCCGTTTCACGCTCGGCGAGAGGCGGTCAGTCGCACGTGATGGGCTCGGTAGCATCAAGCACCGGCCCGGACGGGGGAATCGTTGCCATCCCCTGAGCCGTGCCCGCCATGGGGCACCCCGTTCGCCGGTCCACGCAGCCGGAGGTGCCCATGAGTGCGGAGGCCACGAATCCCGCGAGCCCAGGCCCGGTAGCAGGCGCGATGACGCCGGCCGTGCCCCGACGCAAGGCCCGCGCCAGGATCGACCTGCGCCGCCTGGGCCGGGTCGCGCTGCTCGGCTCCCCCTCCCGTGACCGGCTGCCCGACGCGATCGGCCATGTCGTCGAGGCCCACCGCGCCCACCACCCGGACGCCGACCTCGAACCGCTGCGCCGCGCCTACGTCCTGGCCGAGTCCTCGCACCGCGGTCAGATGCGCAAGAGCGGTGAGCCGTACATCACGCACCCGCTCGCCGTGACCCTGATCCTCGCCGAACTCGGCGCCGAGACGACCACCTTGACGGCGTCCCTCCTCCACGACACGGTCGAGGACACCGACGTGACGCTGGATCAGGTACGCGAGCAGTTCGGCGAGGAGGTCCGCTACCTCGTCGACGGCGTCACGAAGTTGGAGAAGGTCGAGTACGGCGCGGCCGCCGAGTCCGAGACCTTTCGCAAGATGCTCGTGGCCACCGGCAGCGACGTCCGCGTGATGTCGATCAAACTCGCCGACCGGCTGCACAACATGCGCACCCTCGGTGTGATGCGCCCCGAGAAACAGGCCCGCATCGCCAAGGTGACCCGGGACGTCCTCATCCCGCTCGCCGAACGGCTCGGCGTCCAGGCACTCAAGACCGAGCTGGAAGACCTCGTCTTCGCGATCCTGCACCCCGAGGAGTACGAACACACGCGCGAGTTGATCGCGGAGAACGCCTCCCGTGCCGACGACCCGCTCGCCGAGTTCTCCGAGGCGATGCGCGCGGTGCTGCGCGACGCCGACATCCCGGCCGAAGTCCTCATCCGGCCACGCCACTTCGTCTCCGTCCACCGCGTGTCCCGCAAACGCGGCCGGCTGCGCGGAGCGGACTTCGGGCGCATTCTCGTGCTGGTGAACGAGGACGCGGACTGTTACGCCGTGCTCGGAGAGCTTCACACTTGTATGACGCCGGTCGTCTCGGAGTTCAAGGACTTCATCGCCGTCCCCAAGTTCAACCTCTACCAGTCGCTGCACACCGCCGTCGCCCGTGAGGACGGCCAAGTCGCCGAAGTCCTCATCCGTACTCACCAGATGCACAAGGTCGCCGAGGCCGGCGTCGTCGCGCTGGGCAATCCCTACGCTCCTCCTTCGGAGGAGCAGACCGTGTCGAGCGACGGCGAGCGCGTCGACCCCACGCGCCCCGGCTGGCTCTCCCGCCTCCTCGACTGGCAGAAGGCCGCCCCCGACGCCGACACCTTCTGGTCCACCCTCCGCGAGGACCTCGCCCAGGACCGCGAGATCACCGTCTTCCGGCCCGATGGCGGCACGCTGGGTCTGCCCGAGGGCGCGACCTGCGTGGACGCCGCCTACGCACAGTACGGCGAGGACGCGCACGCCTGCATCGGCGCGCGGGTCAACGGCCGCCTGGCGACGCTCAGCACCGTCCTGAAGGACGGTGACACCGTCCAGCTCCTCATGGGCCAGGACGACCCTGCCTCCGAGCCCTCCAGAGAGTGGCTGGAGCACGCCCACACACCCGCCGCCCGGATCGCCATCCAGCGGTGGCTCGCGACGCATCCGGGGTCGACGGGGACGGACGCGGAGGAGAGCGCGCCGGATCCGGACGCGACGTCGGCCCCGGCGCACGCGACGGCCGAGACACCCTTCAGGACGACTGAGGCACCCGACGGCTCCGCCGCGCGACCCGGCACCGCGAACGTAGTGGTCGACCAGCCGGGCGCCACCGTCAGGCTCGCCGGCTGCTGCACGCCCGTACCGCCCGACGAGGTCACCGCCTTCTCCGTGCGCGGGGGCGTGGTGACCGTGCACCGCGTGGAGTGCGCCGCGGTGGCGCGGATGAGGAACGCGGGGCGCGCGGAGGTCGGCGTGCGCTGGGGCGACAGCGCCGAGTGCCGGGTCACCCTGGTCGCCGAATCGTTCGGTCGCCCCCACCTGCTGGCCGACCTCACCGAGGCCATGGCCCTGGAGGGCGCCGAGATCGTCTCGGCCACGGTCGAACCCCCGAGCCAGCAGCGCGTACGCCACACCTATACCGTGCAACTCCCCGACGCGGCGCACCTGCCCGCCCTCATGCGGGCCATGCGGAACGTACCGGGCGTGTACGACGTGAGCCGGGCGCAGCATCACGCGACGATGCCGTGAGCCTGCAAGGGCGTAGACGTGAGCGTGTGTCGCCGTGGACACGCAGCGCGGGGCAACCCTTTCGAGTGGGCCGGGCGCGCGTCGTCGCCGTCAGGCACGCGCGCGCTGATAGCCGTGGTCCATGTCGCTCACCGCTCGCATCCAGCGCACCCAGGCCCGCCGGAACCACAGGCACCTGAAAGCAGCGCTCCTCGCCTCCGCCGTCTCCGTCTGTCTCGTCGCCGCCAGTGCCCCCGTGGCCCCGCTCGGCGTCGGCGACCGGCTCTTCCCGCACCTGGGCAACCCCGGATACGACGTCGCCTCGTACGACCTCTCGTTCACCTACCGAGGCGCCAACGACAAGCCGCTCCAGGCCGTCACCACCATCGACGCCTGGACGACGACCGACCTGGAGCGCGTCAACCTCGACTTCGCCCACGGCAAGGTCACCTCGGTGGAGGTCGACGGGGAGTCCGCCTCCTTCGCCGGAGCGGGTGAGGACCTGGTGGTGACACCCATTCGGCCGTTGCCGGAGGGGAGCCGGATGCGGATCACCGTGCGTCACACCAGCGACCCCGTGTCCGTCGAGGACCGCGACGGCGGCTGGGTGCGCACCACGGACGGCCTCGCCATGGCCAACCAGGCGGACGCCGCCCACCTGGTGTTCCCGTGCAACGACCACCCCTCCGACAAGGCGATGTTCACCATCCGGGTCACCGCCCCCGACGGCTACACGGCCGTCGCCAACGGGCTGCCGACCGGCGTCGACCGGGACGGCCGAGCCGCCACCTGGACCTACCGCACCCAGCACCCCATGGCCACCGAGCTCGCCCAGGTCTCCGTCGGCCGCTCCAGCGTCCTGCACCGCACCGGCCCCCACGCCCTGCCCGTGCGGGACGTCGTGCCCACGAAGGACCGCAAGACCCTCGAACCGTGGTTGAAGAAGACCCCCGACCAGATCGCCTGGATGGAGAGCAAGGTCGGCCCGTACCCCTTCGAGACGTACGGGCTGCTCATGGCCGACGCCTCCACCGGCTTCGAGCTGGAGACACAGACCCTCTCGCTCTTCGAGAAGGGGCTGTTCACCGAGCCCGCCTACCCCGCCTGGTACGTCGAGTCGATCATGGTGCACGAGCTGGCCCACCAGTGGTTCGGCGACAGCGTCAGCCCACGCACCTGGTCCGACCTGTGGCTCAACGAGGGGCATGCCACCTGGTACGAGGCCCTCTACGCGCAGGAGAAGGCGAAGAAGCCGATGGAGGCGCGCATGAAGGCGGCGTACGGCGCCTCCGACCGCTGGCGCGCGGCCGGGGGACCGCCCGCCGCGCCCAAGGCGCCCGACCCCGGCCACAAGATCAGCATCTTCCGGCCGAACGTCTACGACGGAGCCGCCCTGGTCCTCTACGCCCTGCGCCAGAAGATCGGGCACAGGTCCTTCGAGCAGCTGGAGCGGGCCTGGGTGAGCCGCCACCGGGACGCCACGGCGGCCACGGCCGACTTCGTGGCGCTGGCATCCACCGTCTCCGGACGCGACCTGCGCGGGTTCTTCCAGGACTGGCTGTACGGCGAGAAGACCCCGCCCATGCCCGGCCACCCCGACTGGAAGCCGGTGGCGGCCAAGAAAGCGCGCGGCGAATAACACGGTGACGAGACGCCCCGTCCCGTGCGACCATCTTCAGGTCGGCGCGGCACGGGACACGGGAATCTCCCGGGGTACTCGTGCGTTGAACACAGTGAACCGCCGCATCGGAATCCCCATCGACGTAAGGACCCAATGACCTCCTCTTCTTCCCCTTCCCAGGACACCAAGCGCTTCGCGCACGCCTACCCCGAAGGTCTTCGGGCCGATGCCCTGATGGAAGAGGACGTCGCCTGGAGCCACGAGATCGACGGAGGCCGGGACGGCGACCAGTTCGACCGCTCCGAGCGCGCGGCCCTGCGCCGCGTCGCGGGCCTCTCCACCGAGCTCGAGGACGTCACCGAGGTCGAGTACCGCCAGCTCCGCCTGGAGCGGGTCGTGCTCGTCGGCGTCTGGACCTCGGGGACCGTGCAGGACGCGGAGAACTCCCTCGCGGAGCTCGCCGCCCTCGCTGAGACCGCGGGCGCGCTTGTGCTCGACGGCGTGATCCAGCGCCGCGACAAGCCCGACGCGGCCACCTACATCGGTTCCGGCAAGGCCGACGAGCTGCGCGACATCGTCCTCGAGACGGGCGCGGACACCGTCATCTGCGACGGTGAGCTGAGCCCCGGCCAGCTGATCCACCTCGAAGACGTCGTCAAGGTCAAGGTCATCGACCGTACGGCCCTGATCCTCGACATCTTCGCCCAGCACGCCAAGTCCCGAGAGGGCAAGGCGCAGGTCGCACTCGCGCAGATGCAGTACATGCTGCCGAGGCTGCGAGGCTGGGGTCAGTCGCTGTCCCGTCAGATGGGCGGCGGCAAGGGCGGCGGCCTCGCCACCCGTGGTCCCGGTGAGACCAAGATCGAGACGGACCGGCGTCGGATCCGCGAGAAGATGGCGAAGATGCGCCGGGAGATCGCGGAGATGAAGACGGGCCGCGAGATCAAGCGTCAGGAGCGCAAGCGTCACAAGGTGCCGTCGGTCGCCATCGCGGGCTACACCAACGCCGGCAAGTCCTCGCTGCTGAACCGTCTGACCGGCGCGGGCGTCCTTGTCGAGAACGCCCTGTTCGCGACCCTCGACCCGACCGTGCGCCGGGCCGAGACCCCGAGCGGCCGCCTGTACACGCTGGCCGACACCGTCGGCTTCGTCCGGCACCTGCCGCACCACCTGGTCGAGGCGTTCCGCTCCACCATGGAGGAGGTCGGCGAGTCCGACCTGATCCTGCACGTGGTGGACGGCTCGCACCCGAACCCGGACGAGCAGCTGGCCGCCGTGCGCGAGGTGATCAGGGACGTCGGCGCCACCGACGTACCGGAGATCGTCGTGATCAACAAGGCGGACGCGGCCGATCCGCTGATGCTCCAGCGGCTGCTGCGGATCGAGAAGCGCGCCATCGCCGTCTCGGCCCGCACCGGCCTCGGCATCCAGGAGCTGCTGGCGCTCATCGACGACGAGCTGCCGAGGCCGTCCGTCGAGATCGAGGCGCTCGTGCCGTACACCCACGGCAAGCTGGTCGCCCGTGCCCATGACGAGGGTGAGGTGATCTCCGCGGAGCACACGGCGGAGGGCACGCTGCTCAAGGCGCGGGTGCACGAGGAACTGGCGGCGGATCTCGCGCCGTACGTCCCGGCGCCGGCTGTCTGATCCAGTAAGCGCGAAGCCCCCCTCCGCCGGTCGCGGAGGGGGGCTTCGGCCTGTCAGGGCGTGGGTGTCACCGACCGCCGTACGTCTTGCTCATGTTCTCGTAGAGCGCCTCGGCCCCCCGGCCCAGCTGCGGGCCCGCGAGCCAGGTGTTGTCGGCCGGGCCGATGGAGGTGTTGGAGACCAGCTTGGTCTTGCCGCCCACCACCCGGAACCAGCCGCCGCCGGAGGAACCGCCGGTCATCGTGCAGCCGATGCGGTACATGGTCGGCAGGCTCGCGCTGAGCGACAGCCGGCCCGGCTGGTCGATGCACCTGAACATCTTCAGGCCGTTGTACGGCGGCGCCGCCGGGTAGCCCCAGGCGCCCATCTTGGTCACCTCGGCGGCGGACGGCGCCGAGAAGTCCACGTCCAGCGCCCCGCCGAGCGTCTCCTCCAGCGACTTGGACCCCTGCTCCGGCTTCACGTGCAGTACGGCGTAGTCGTACGCGGCACCCGCGCCGCCCGTCTCCGAGCCGCCCTGGATCCACTGGTTCGAGGTCGACGCCCAGTCGGCCCACCAGTTGCCGTAGGGAGATATCTCCCTGGCGGTCGCGTTGCGCAGCTGGGCCTCGGACTTGCCGAGGTCGTTGTAGGCGGGGACGAAGACGATGTTGCGGTACCAGCCGCCCTCGCCACCGGCGTGCACGCAGTGGCCCGCCGTCCAGACGAGGTTCGACTTGCCCGGGTGGTTCACGTCCTTGATGACCGTGCCGGAGCAGACCATCGCACCCTCGGGCGAGTCGAAGAAGACCTTGCCGACCGGGGCCGCGTACTCGTGGTACGGCGTCTTCTCCGCAGCGGCCTTCACGGGCGCCGGCTCCGGGTCGCTGACGCCCTGGCCGGCCGCGGCGTCCTTCGTCGAGACCGTCTTGTTGGCCTCCTTCGCGGACGTCATCCGGTCGGGCTTCCAGAGCCCCTCGATCACCGGGTTGACGAAGTCCTCGGCCTCACTGAGCCACTTGTCCTTGTCCCAGTCCTTCCAGCCGCCGTTCGCCCACTTGTCGACATCGATGCCGTGCTCCTTGAGCTTGCCCGCGATGTCGGCCGGAACCTTGACCTTGCCGCTGCCGGCGTCGGCCGCCTGTGAGGTGGTGGCACCCGGCTTGTCACCCGCCTTGTCCTCGTCACCGCCGCCACAGGCGGTGGCCGTGAGCGCCAGGGCCGCGACGAGGCCGGTGGCGGCGAGGAGGGTGTGCCGCCGGCCGCGCGCGGGCGCGACGGGCGTACGTGTGGAACGCATGGTGCGAAATCCCCCGTTGAAACGCTATGTCATGTGCTTGTCAGATGGAGATGAGGCCTCCGGGCAGAGCCCGCCGGAAGCAACACCTCACTATGCCCGGCGAATTCGGGACGAACAGCGGTGAGATGGTGAAGGTTCCCGTGAGACAAGGGCCTGTGTCAGCCACCCCACCGCCGTCGGATCGCTACTTGGCGAACTTGTCGCTGACCGAGTCGTACACACCCTTGGCCACGTCACCCAGCCGCGGGCCCGCGAGCCAACCCGCGTCCACCGGGCCGATGGAGGTGTTGGACACCAGCGCCGGCTTGCCGTCCGAGCCCGTGGCGACCCAGCCGCCGCCCGACGAACCGCCGGTCATCGAGCAGCCGATGCGGTACATCGTCGGGTCGGACGCGGTGAGCGAGAGCCGGCCCGGCTTGTCCTGGCACTGGAACATCGTCTCGCCGTCGTACGGCGGCGCCGCCGGGTAGCCGGTCGCGGTGATGCTCTTCACCTTCGCCACCGCCGGGGCCTTGAAGTCCACCGGCAGCGCCGAACCGACCGTCTCCTCCAGCGACTTGCCGTTGCCGCCCTTCTCCGGCGTCACATGGAGGACGGCGTAGTCGTACGAGGCGCCGTCGCCGCCCGTCTGGCCGCCCTGCTCGATCCACTGCTGCGAGGTCTGCGCCCAGTCACTCCACCAGACGCCGTAGGGAGCGACATCTTCCTGGGTGGCGTTCTCCAGCTGCGCCGTCGTCTTCGCCGAGTCGTTGTACGACGGTACGAAGGCGATGTTGCGGTACCAGCCGCCCTTCTTGCCCGCGTGCACGCAGTGGCCCGCCGTCCACACGAGGTTGGACTTGCCCGGGTGCGCCGGGTCCTGCACGACCGTCGCCGAGCACACCATCGTGCCCTCGGGGGAGTCGAAGAACACCTTGCCCGCCTCGGGGACGTTGGCGTGGTACTCGGCCGATACGGCCTTCGCCTGCACCGGCGCCGGCTCCGGGTCGGTCACGCCCTGGTCACCGGAGATGTCGCTGTCGTCGACAGCCTTGTCCGGGTCCTCGGCCTCACGCATCCGGTCCGGGTCCCACAGGCCCTCGATGATCGGGTTGACGTAGTCCTTGGCTTCGCGCAGCCAGTCGTCCTTGTCCCAGTTCTTCCAGGCGCCGTTCTTCCACTTGTCGAGGTCGATCCCGTGCTCTTTGAGCTGTTCCTTGATGTCGTCCGGGATCTTGATCTTCCCGTCACCGGTGCCTGCGGCGGCGGATGCGGAGGCCTGGCCGTCCGCGCCCGCGTCGTCGCCCGACTCACAGGCGGTGGCGGTGAGCGCGAGCGCCGACGCAAGGGCTACGGCGGTCAGCACGGGGGAGGTTCTGCGGCGCGCGTTCCTCCCTCGACGAGCGGTGGACGACGGCCGTATGGATCGCATGATCTGACTCCCCCTGGGGTGAACCGATTTGACGCCGGGGCCGCGGGCCGCCGACGGAACTCAGGATGATCTCACGCCGAGTTCGGGCCGGCCGCACGACCACCGGGAACGGCAACACACGATATGCGCTCGCTGTGAGGGACTTCCGATGGAACGGCAACGGTTCCGTCACGGCAAGGATCTTGAAACAACCCGTAACCCGGTGAGCCGTCGGGGGTTGTAGCGGTGGGGTGCCTGCTGTCCGGGGCGGGGTGGAGTCGTGGGTGAGGGAGCAGCCGTGACCGAGGGGATCCTGCGGCGCCAGTCGGCGCGCGAGCCGGCGGCGCGCACCTACGCGCGCGCCCTGCCGGTCGTGCCGGTGCGGGCCCGCGGACTGACCATCGAGGGCGCCGACGGACGCCGTTACCTCGACTGTCTCTCCGGCGCCGGAACACTCGCCCTCGGCCACAACCACCCCGTCGTCCTGGAGGCGATCCGCAAGGTCCTCGACTCCGGCGCCCCGCTGGACGTCCTGGACCTGGCGACGCCCGTCGAGGACGCCTTCGTCACCGAGCTGTTCCACACCCTGCCGCCCGGACTCGCGGGGCACGCGCGCGTACGGTTCTGCGGACCCGCCGGTACGGACGCGGTGGAGGCCGCCTTCGACCTGGTCCGGGACGCGACCGGCCGCACCGGCATCCTGGCGTTCACCGGCGCCCACCACGGGACGGCCGGCGACGGGGCGTTCGACACACGCGGGGCGCGCCTGCCGTATCCACAGGACTACCGCTGCCCGTTCGGCGTCGGCGGCGAACGGGGGGCCGAACTCGCCGCCCGCTGGACCGAGTCCGTCCTCGACGACCCCGACTCCGACGTCCGCCACCCGGCCGGCGTGATCCTCGAACCCGTCCAGGGCGAGGGCGGCGTCATCCCCGCACCGGACGCCTGGATGCGGCGCGTGCGGCGGATCACCGCCGACCGGTCCATTGCGCTGATCGCCGACGAGTCACAGACGGGCGTGGGGCGGACCGGGGCGTTCTGGGCGGTGGAGCACAGTGGCGTCACACCTGACGTGATGGTGCTGTCCAAAGCCATCGGGGGGAGCCTGCCATTGGCCGTGGTGGTGCACCGGGACGACCTCGACGTGCGGCGAACGGGCACCTCCGCGGGCCCTTCCGTGGGCGCCTCATCGGGCACGTTCCGTGGGAACCAACTCGCCCTGGCCGCCGGTACGGCCACGCTCGCCCACGTCCGCACGCATCGCCTCGCCGAGCGGGCGGCGGGGCTCGGCTCCCGGATGCTCGGCCAACTGCGGGAGCAGGCACGGGAGTTCTCGTGGGTGGGGGAGGTGCGCGGGAGAGGGTTGATGATCGGGGTCGAGGTGGTGGACCCGGATGCCGAACGCATGTCCCGGCCTGGTTCCCTGCTTCGATCCGACGGCCCGCTCCCGCCTGTCGGCCCGGTTGCGGCCCAGTGCCCGGCACAGCCCACGTGCACGCCTCACCCCGCCGCGCCCCCACTCGCGGCCGCCGTGCAGCGGGAGTGTCTGCGCAGGGGCCTGATCGTGGACGTCGGCGGCCGTCACGGCAGCGTCGTCCGCCTGCTTCCGCCGCTGACCATCACCGACGAGCAGGCGGCCGCGGTCCTGGACCGGCTCGTCGACGCGCTGGCAGCGGTCCGCGGATTCCGGGGGGACCGGCCGCACGCCCGAGCGGACACACGTACGCCCTGCCCCAGCGGCCGTACCGCGGGGTCACCCCGTCCGTCGTCACCCGAGCCAGAAGCACTCTCCGAGGAACCGTCTTGAACTTCACCCCCACGCACGACGACCGTTCCCAGACCACGACTCCGAGTCCCTCCGCCACCCGGACGGTGCCCGCCCCGGCCGTCCGGCAGCAGGCGGAAGCACCGGAGGCGGAGCAGCCGCACGGTCCCGTCACCGATCTGTTGGAACACCTCGACCCGTACACCGCCGCCCAGGCCGCCGCCGTGGAGAACCTGCTGCGCTGCTGGGTCCGCGAGGCCGGCCTGCCCGCCCCCGGCGACGGCACCCTGCGCATCCCGCTGCCCGCCAGCGGCACGGCCCTGCTCGTCCCCGTCCACTACTGGTCCCCGACCGGATGGCACCGCTTCGGCCTCCCGCACCTCGCCGACGCTCCCACGCAGTCACCGCCGGCCGACGCGGTGATGGTGGCGGCGCTGCTCGCGCGGGAGACGGCCGGCGAGTCCGATGAACGTACCTCCGCGGCCGTCACCCCATCCGCCACACCCGCCCCCGGCCACGGCCCCGACCTCGTCGCCCGGGTCGCCGACTCCCTCCGCCGTACCGTCACCTTCATCAGCGAGCGCAGGGAACGCCCCGCTGACGGCCCCGACCTCTTCCTCTCGGCCGAACAGGCACTCGTGCTCGGGCACCCGCTGCACCCGACCCCGAAGAGCCGCGAGGGGCTCTCCGAGGCGGAGGCACGGCTGTACTCGCCCGAGTCACGGGGCTTCTTCCCCCTGCACTGGCTGTCCGTCGCCCCCTCCGTGCTCGCCACCGACTCGGCCTGGACCGAGCGCGGGCGCGCCGTCCCCGCGGCGCAGCTCACGGCACGACTCGCCGGAGACGGTCTGCCACCGCTGCCCGACGGCTACGCCGCCCTGCCCCTGCACCCCTGGCAACTGCGTGAGGTCCGGCAGCGGCCCGATGTGGCGGCCATGCTCGACGCCCGCCTGCTCCGCGACCTCGGCGCGCAGGGCCCGCCATGGCACCCCACCTCCTCCGTACGTACGGTGCACCGGTCCGGCGCCCCCGCCATGCTCAAGCTGTCCTTGGGCCTGCGCATCACCAACTCGCGCCGCGACAACCTCCGGAAGGAGCTCCACCGCGGTGTCGAGCTACACCGCCTGCTGCGGGCCGGTCTGGCCGAGCGTTGGCGGGCCGCGCACCCGGGCTTCGACATCGTCCGCGACCCGGCCTGGCTCGCCGTGGACGGACCGGACGGCACGCCCGTGACCGGGCTCGACGTGATGATCCGGCACAACCCGTTCGCCCCGACCGACGACGTCTCCTGCATCGCGGGGCTCGTCTCACCGCGGCCCCGGCGACAGTCAGCCGTGCTGCGTTCCCGGCTGGCCGAGGTCGTCACCCGCCTCGCCGCCCGCACCGGCCGCCCCCGCGGAGCCGTCGCCGCCGAGTGGTTCCTGCGCTACCTGGAGCAGGTCGTCCGCCCCGTGCTGTGGCTGGACGGCGAGGCGGGGATCGCCCTGGAGGCGCACCAGCAGAACACGCTGGTCCTGTTGGACGGCGAAGGGTGGCCCACCGGCGGCCGGTACCGTGACAACCAGGGCTATTACTTCCGCGAGTCCCGGCGCGCGGAGCTGGACGCCCGGCTCCCCGGCATCGGAGAGCGCAGCGACACCTTCGTCTCCGACGAGGTCACGGACGAACGCTTCGCGTACTACCTCGCGATCAACAACGTGCTCGGCCTCGTCGGCGCGTTCGGATCCCAGGGCCTAGCCGACGAACCGCTGCTGCTCGCCGCGTTCCGCCGCTTCCTCGAGGCCGCCGCCTCCGGTCCCGGCCGGCTGCGCAGCACGCTGCCCGCCCGGCTGCTCGACTCACCCGTCCTGCGCTGCAAGGCCAATCTGCTGACGCGCCTGCACGGTCTCGACGAACTCGTCGGTCCGGTGGACACGCAGTCCGTCTACGTCACCGTCGCCAACCCGCTGCACAGCTGACCCGGCCTCCGATCCCGCCCGAGGACCATGCCCCACCCCGCCTCCTGAGAGGAGAGCCACCGTGCCTCCCACGGCCGACTCGGACAGCCCGACCAGTTCGGACAGTGAGGACACCCTCGATCTGCAACTGTCCGATGAATTCCTCGCGCTCATCGAGGAGGAGCGGAAGGGGCAGTGGGAGGAGGAGTACGCGCCCTCCTTCGGTGAGCTGCTCGACCAGGTCGAGGAGTGGGGCCCGGTCCTCACCGCCGTAGGCGAGTTCCACCTCGTCCCCGTCAGCGTCGGGCGCGACCTTCCCCTCATCCACGGGTGGATGAACGACCCCGCCGTCGCGGCCTACTGGGACCTGGCCGGACCCCGGAGCGCGACCGAGGAGTACCTGCGCGCCCAGCTCGCGGGCGACGGACGCAGCGTTCCGTGCCTCGGCGTCCTGGAGGGCACGCCGATGAGCTACTGGGAGGTCTACCGCGCCGACCTCGACCCGCTGGCCCGCCACTATCCCGCTCGGCCGCACGACACCGGGCTCCACCTCCTGATCGGCGCCGGCGCCGACCGCGGCCGGGGGCTCGGCGCCACCCTGCTCAGGGCCGTCGCCGACCACGTGCTCGACCGCCGGCCCGCCTGCGCCCGGGTCGTGGCGGAACCGGACCTGCGCAACGTCCCCTCCGTCGCCGCGTTCCTCGCCGCCGGCTTCCGGTACGACGCCGAGGTCGAGCTGCCCGGCAAGCGGGCCGCCCTGATGGTCAGGGACCGGTCCCTGCGCGATCTGCTGTGACCTCCCGTGGATGTCCCGTAGACGTGCGTAGATGCCCCGCAGACGTCCCGTGGACGAGCGCAGACGTACATAGACGTCCCGTACCGGCCCCCCAACCGATCAGATACCGTCTCGATCCGATCCCACCGAGAAACTGAAGGTCTTGATCCCACCCCTCGCCTCCGCCGTGATCACCCGTTTGTCAGTCCCGGGTCGTAGGGTGGTCGCGCTATGACGAAGCCCTCACTCCCCGAACTCCTGCATGCCGCCGTCACCGCCGTCGGCGGCACGGAGCGCCCCGGCCAGGTGACCATGGCCGAAGCCGTCGCGGAGGCGATCGACGACGGCTCCCACCTGCTGGTGCAGGCCGGCACCGGCACCGGTAAGTCGCTGGGCTACCTGGTGCCCGCACTCGCGCACGGGGAGCGGGTCGTCGTGGCGACGGCCACGCTCGCCCTCCAGCGCCAGCTGGTGGAGCGGGACCTGCCGCGCACGGTCGACGCGCTGCACCCGCTGCTGCGCCGCCGCCCGGAGTTCGCGATGCTCAAGGGCAGGTCGAACTACCTGTGCCTGCACCGCCTCCACGAGGGCATGCCGCAGGACGAGGAGGAGGGCCTCTTCGACCAGTTCGAGGCGGCCGCGCCCACCAGCAAGCTGGGCCAGGACCTGCTGCGCCTGCGCGACTGGTCGGACGAGACCGAGTCCGGCGACCGGGACGACCTCACCCCGGGCGTCTCCGACCGGGCCTGGGCCCAGGTGTCGGTCTCGTCACGGGAGTGCCTGGGCGCCACCAAGTGCGCGTACGGCGCCGAGTGCTTCGCCGAGACGGCCCGCGAGCGCGCCAAGCTCGCCGAGGTCGTCGTCACCAACCACGCGCTGCTCGCGATCGACGCCATCGAGGGCGCACCGGTCCTCCCGCAGCACGAGGTGCTGATCGTCGACGAGGCGCACGAGCTGGTCTCCCGGGTCACCGGCGTCGCCACCGGAGAACTCACCCCGGGGCAGGTCAACCGCGCGGTGCGCAGAGCGGCGAAACTCGTCAACGAGAAGGCCGCCGACCAGCTCCAGACCGCCGCCGAGGGCTTCGAACGACTGATGGAGCTCGCGCTGCCGGGCCGCCTGGAGGAGATCCCGGAGGATCTCGGCTACGCCCTCATGGCGCTGCGCGACGCCGCCCGCACCGTCATCTCGGGGATCGGCGCGACCCGTGACAAGTCCGTCCAGGACGAGGACGCCGTCCGCAAGCAGGCGCTGGCCTCCGTGGAGAGCGTGCACGACGTGGCGGAGCGGATCGTGAACGGCTCCGAGTGGGACGTCGTCTGGTACGAGCGCCATGAGCCCCGCGGCGGAGCCGCATATCGATACAGCGGCGCTTCCCTGCGCGTCGCACCCATGTCCGTGTCGGGCCTGCTGCGGGAGAAGCTCTTCACGGACCGCTCGGTCGTCCTGACGTCGGCGACCCTGAAGCTCGGCGGGGACTTCAACGGCGTCGGAGCCTCCCTGGGCCTCGCCCCCGAGGGCACGGAGGGCGATGACGTGCCGCAGTGGAAGGGCGTCGACGTCGGCTCGCCGTTCGACTACCCCAAGCAGGGCATCCTCTACGTCGCCAAGCACCTGGCGCGCCCCGCCCGCGACGGCGACCGCGCGGACATGCTCGACGAGCTCACCGAACTGATCCAGGCGGCCGGTGGCCGCACCCTGGGCCTGTTCTCCTCGATGCGTGGTGCCCAGCTCGCCGCGGAGGAGTTGCGCTCGCGGATCCCCGAGTTCCCGATCCTTCTTCAGGGCGAGGAGACCCTCGGTGAGCTGATCAAGAACTTCGCGGCGGACCCTCAGACGTGTCTCTTCGGCACGCTGTCGCTGTGGCAGGGCGTCGACGTCCCCGGCCCCAGCTGCCAGTTGGTCGTCATGGACAAGATTCCGTTCCCGCGCCCCGACGACCCGCTGATGAGCGCTCGCCAGAAGGCGGTGGAGGAGGCCGGGGGCAACGGCTTCATGGCCGTCGCCGCCACGCACGCGGCGCTGCTCATGGCCCAGGGTGCCGGCCGCCTCGTACGGGCGTCCGGGGACCGCGGTGTGGTCGCCGTACTGGACCAGCGGTTGGCCACGGCCCGGTACGGCAGCTATCTGAAGGCGTCCCTGCCCGACTTCTGGTACACCACGGACCGCAACCAGGTCCGCAGGTCGCTGGCGGCGATCGACGCGGCGGCGAAGCGGGCGGAAGCCGATGCGGAACAGCCTGCGGAGGAGCAGGCTGAGACGGAGAAGCCGGCGGGGGAGCAGGCGGAGGCGCAGTAGGCGCGATGCTGTGCTGGGGCCCGGTCCACACGGGCCCCGACACAGCAGCAGGCTCAGCACAGCCGCAGCGCACCGGCACAGCACAGGGCCCCGGAACCGGCGCAGGGATCCCGGGGCCCAGTCTGGGGGTGGGGCGGGCCGGTGAGGCCCGCCCGCCCGTGTTCTCAGACGCGGCGCAGAACGGCCACCACCTTGCCGAGGATGGTCGCGTCGTCACCGGGGATCGGCTCGTAGGCCGAGTTGTGCGGGAGGAGCCAGACGTGGCCGTCCTCGCGCTTGAAGCGCTTGACGGTGGCCTCGCCGTCGAGCATGGCGGCCACGATGTCGCCGTTCTCCGCGACCGGCTGGCGGCGCACGGTGACCCAGTCGCCGTCGCAGATCGCGGCCTCGATCATCGAGTCACCGACGACCTTCAGGACGAACAGCTCGCCGTCACCCACGAGCTGGCGGGGGAGCGGGAAGACGTCCTCGACCGATTCCTCGGCGAGGATCGGGCCACCGGCGGCGATCCGGCCGACCAGCGGGACGTACGACGCGGCCGGCTTGCCCGCGGTGTCGGTGGGCTGCACGGAGGCCGCCTGGTCGGAGCCGCGGACCTCGTAGGCGCGCGGCCGGTGCGGGTCCCGGCGCAGGAAGCCCTTGCGTTCCAGCGCCATGAGCTGGTGTGCGACCGAGGAGGTGCTGGACAGGCCGACCGCCTGGCCGATCTCCCGCATCGACGGCGGGTAGCCGCGTCGCTGCACGGAGTCCCTGATCACCTCGATCACCCGGCGCTGCCTGTCGGTGAGTCCCGAACTGTCCGCCCGGATGCCTGGAGGTCGGCCAGGCAGTGAGCGCTTGTGTGCCTCGGGATTCGTGGCTTCGTTCATCGCATGCACCGGCTCGAGTCGGCCCTGGGAGCGGTCCTGGGCAGTGATGGTGGCACTGTCTGCGGTGGTGGTCACGTCGGCCCCTCTCGATGGTCTCCCTGCAGCACAACGGTAGTTGCTTTCGAAAGGTTGCGCCAAACACACGTTCGAGTGAAAAAGTGCGATTCACCTGGCCTGAGCGTGTGTCCGGGTGTATGGCTAACGCGCTGCCTGGCGGACAAAAGGGCTGATTGTTGCACCCTTCGCCGCCGGGTTGGTTGAACCTCGTAGGTTGTCGCCTCAGTCTGCCATCCAGCGTCCCGCCGACCGGGGACGGGCCCCGCTCCGTGCGGGAGTCGCACGTCTTCTCCCTGTGGCGCCCACGGTATCTCCGTATGTGGCGCGGCGGTACGGCCGTGCAGCCGCGGGTCGCGGGTGTCCGGGTGCTCCGCGGGACGGTTTGGGCCGGTGGCACATGCCCGTCCGGGTGCGACACGCGCGTAGGGCTGGATGTATGAGCCAATCCCCACATGTAGTGGTTCGATTGCAGCAGCGGCCCAGAAGTTGTGGTCCCCCGGGTCTTCGCACCCCAGGAGATCGCCTATGCTTGGGGCTGCTTCGAGGGGCCCAAGAGGCCTCTGGGGCTATTGAGTCTGCTGTGAGGAGGGTTGGAGTCCATGCACTGCCCCTTCTGCAGGCACCCCGACAGCCGCGTCGTCGACAGCCGTACGACCGACGACGGCACGTCGATCCGCAGGCGCCGCCAGTGTCCTGACTGCTCCCGTCGTTTCACGACCGTGGAGACGTGCTCGCTCATGGTGGTGAAGCGGTCCGGAGTCACCGAGCCGTTCAGTCGTACCAAGGTCATCAACGGTGTGCGCAAGGCATGTCAGGGACGGCCTGTCACGGAGGACGCACTCGCCCAGCTCGGCCAGCGGGTCGAGGAGGCGGTGCGGGCCACCGGAAGCGCCGAGCTGACCACCCACGACGTGGGACTGGCCATACTCGGCCCGTTGCAGGAGCTCGACCTCGTCGCCTATCTGCGATTCGCCTCCGTCTACCGGGCGTTCGACTCGCTCGAGGACTTCGAGGCCGCGATCGCCGAACTCAGGGAACAGACGGGACGCCTCGCCGCGGACGACGACGACCGCGAGGACGCGGGTGCGGGGAGCCGGGAAGACGACGGCGGGACCGGGGGGACCGTGGAGGTCCCCGAGCCCGCCCACGCCGCCGACTGACCGACGGGCCGGAACCGGGATTCAGGTCCGGGTCCGGCCGGGCGGCGGCGATTCGAAGACCTGTTGCGGGTCGCAGCGTGAGGGCGCCCGCAACACCAGACAGAACACCGTGTCACGGGAACAACGTGGCACTTCAGGGCGTTTTCGCCCGTACAGGGAGGCGGCATGACAGAGACGGCGAGCGGTCCGGCGAGGGGTACCCGGGCGAAGGGCACCAAGGCCACCAAGGGACTGCGTGTCGAGCGGATCCACACCACCCCCGGCGTGCATCCGTATGACGAGGTGGCCTGGGAGTCCCGTGACGTCGTCATGACCAACTGGCGCGACGGCTCGGTCAACTTCGAGCAGCGTGGCGTCGAGTTTCCCGACTTCTGGTCGGTGAACGCGGTCAACATCGTCACCAGCAAGTACTTCCGCGGTGCCGTCGGCACCCCGCAGCGCGAGGTCAGCCTCAAGCAGCTGATCGACCGCATCGTGAAGACGTACCGGAAGGCCGGCGAGGACCACAAGTACTTCGCCTCGCCCGCCGACGCCGAGATCTTCGAGCACGAGCTGGCGTACGCCCTCCTGCACCAGATCTTCAGCTTCAACAGCCCCGTCTGGTTCAACGTCGGCACGCCCCAGCCGCAGCAGGTCTCCGCCTGCTTCATCCTGGCCGTCGACGACTCCATGGAGTCGATCCTCGACTGGTACAAGGAAGAGGGCATGATCTTCAAGGGCGGCTCCGGTGCCGGCCTGAACCTCTCCCGCATCCGCTCCTCCAAGGAGCTGTTGTCCTCCGGCGGCAACGCCTCAGGGCCGGTCTCCTTCATGCGCGGCGCCGACGCCTCCGCCGGCACCATCAAGTCCGGCGGCGCCACCCGCCGCGCAGCGAAGATGGTCGTCCTCGACGTGGACCACCCGGACATCGAGGACTTCATCGCCACCAAGGTGAAGGAAGAGGAGAAGATCCGCGCCCTGCGTGACGCGGGCTTCGACATGGACCTGGGCGGCGACGACATCACGTCCGTCCAGTACCAGAACGCCAACAACAGCGTCCGCGTGAACGACGAGTTCATGACGGCCGTCGAGAACGGCACCGAGTTCGGCCTCCGCGCCCGTATGAACGGCGAGGTCATCGAGAAGGTCGACGCCAAGGCGCTGTTCCGCAAGCTCGCCGAGGCCGCGTGGGCCTGTGCCGACCCGGGCATCCAGTACGACGGTGTGATCAACAACTGGCACACCTGCCCCGAGTCCGGCCGCATCACCGCGTCGAACCCGTGCAGCGAGTACATGCACCTGGACAACACGTCCTGCAACCTCGCCTCGCTGAACCTGATGAAGTTCCTGAAGGACGACGGCAAGGGCAACCAGTCCTTCGACGTCGAGCGCTTCTCGAAGGTCGTCGAGCTCGTCATCACCGCGATGGACATCTCCATCTGCTTCGCGGACTTCCCGACCCAGAAGATCGGCGAGAACACCCGCGCGTTCCGCCAGCTCGGCATCGGCTACGCCAACCTCGGCGCCCTGCTGATGGCGACCGGCCACGCCTACGACTCCGACGGCGGCCGAGCCCTCGCCGGCGCCATCACCTCCCTGATGACCGGCACGGCGTACAAGCGCTCCGCCGAACTCGCGGCGGTCGTCGGCCCGTACGACGGCTACGCCCGCAACGCCGACGCCCACAACCGCGTCATGAAGCAGCACTCCGACGCCAACGGCATCGCCGTGCGCATGGACGACCTGGACAGCCCGGTCTGGGCCGCCGCCACGGAGGCCTGGCAGGACGTGCTGCGCCTCGGCGAGAAGAACGGCTTCCGTAACTCCCAGGCGTCCGTGCTCGCCCCGACCGGCACCATCGGCCTCGCGATGTCCTGCGACACCACCGGTGTCGAGCCCGACCTCGCCCTGGTCAAGTTCAAGAAGCTGGTCGGCGGCGGCTCGATGCAGATCGTCAACGGCACCGTCCCGCAGGCCCTGCGCCGCCTGGGTTACCAGGAGGAGCAGATCGAGGCGATCGTCGCCCACATCGCCGACCACGGCAACGTGATCGACGCGCCCGGCCTCAAGCACGAGCACTACGAGGTGTTCGACTGCGCCATGGGCGAGCGGGCCATCTCCCCGATGGGCCACGTCCGCATGATGGCCGCGATCCAGCCGTGGATCTCCGGCGCCATCTCCAAGACGGTCAACATGCCGGAGACGGCGACCGTCGAGGAGGTCGAGGAGATCTACTTCGAGGCCTGGAAGCTGGGCGTCAAGGCGCTCGCCATCTACCGCGACAACTGCAAGGTCGGCCAGCCCCTCTCCGCGAAGACGAAGGAGAAGGAGAAGGCCGAGATCACCGAGAAGGCCGAGGACACGATCCGTACCGCGGTCGAGAAGGTGGTCGAGTACCGCCCGGTCCGCAAGCGCCTGCCCAAGGGCCGTCCCGGCATCACGACCTCCTTCACGGTCGGCGGCGCCGAGGGTTACATGACCGCCAACTCCTACCCGGACGACGGTCTCGGCGAGGTCTTCCTGAAGATGTCCAAGCAGGGTTCGACGCTCGCGGGCATGATGGACGCCTTCTCCATCGCGGTCTCCGTCGGCCTCCAGTACGGCGTGCCGCTGGAGACGTACGTCTCGAAGTTCACGAACATGCGCTTCGAGCCGGCCGGCATGACGGACGACCCGGACGTGCGGATGGCGCAGTCGATCGTCGACTACATCTTCCGCCGCCTGGCGCTCGACTTCCTGCCCTTCGAGACGCGTTCCGCCCTCGGCATCCACTCCGCCGAGGAGCGTCAGCGCCACCTGGAGACGGGTTCGTACGAGCCCGCCGAGGAGGACGTGGACGTCGAGGGCCTGGCCCAGTCGGCGCCCCGCGCCCAGGAGCTGAAGGCCGTCGCCACCCCGAGGGCCGAGGTCGAGGTGGCCAAGCCCGCTCCACAGCAGGCCCACACCAGCGCCGAGCTGGTCGAGATGCAGCTGGGCATCCAGGCGGACGCCCCGCTGTGCTTCTCCTGCGGTACGAAGATGCAGCGGGCCGGGTCCTGCTACATCTGCGAGGGCTGCGGCTCGACCAGCGGCTGCAGCTGATCGTCTGACCCGGTGAGGGCGGTGGAGCCGGTTTCGGCTCCACCGCCCTCGTCGTTGCGGTGGGACTGTCGCGGTGCGAAGGTCCCCTCAGGACTGTCGTGTCCGTCCCATGACGTTCGCGAAGTCGGCCGGGTCGTCCTCGTAGCCGTGGACTCCCGGGTGGAAGGACCATCCGCCGGACTCGTCGCGCACGAACTCCGCGATCGTCGCGGCCGTCGCCCCCAGAGCGCCGCCGAAGTCGTCCTCGGCCAGGACCGTGTAACCCTCACGGATCCGGATGGCCGGATTGATGACGTCCATGAACGCCCGCCGCCCGGAACGCTGCTGTATGACCACACCGACGACCACGCGCGTGTACCGGGCGTCCAGTCGGCCGAGCTCCACGGTCATGACCTCGTCCCAGCCAAAACCCTTGCCGTCCGGGCTGTCCCGGTTGAGGGTGATGGTGCCGTCGGGGGAGCGGCTGTCGAAGTGCACCACGTAGGCCGGGTCGCCGTACGGATCGCCCGCCGGGTAGGTCGCGGCGACGACGTCCAGGTCCGTGGCCGGCTGCCCCGCCGGACTCGGATCCCACTTCAGTGAGATCTCCACCTTGCTGATCCCCTTGCTGATCCCGCTCACCAGGCCTCCCCTTACCCGTCTCCCCGTTCACCCCCGGCGCGAACTGCCGGACCGTCTGGGCCGGTTGTCCATCCTGCCACGCACACGCGCGCGTGTGCGTGGCCGCTCTCGGCCGGAGAGTGACCAGCGCCACGCCCGCTGGCCTTACGATGGCGCGGTGCTGGTCAAGTGGATTCGCTGCACCGTGGTGGACCGCCGCGGCTTCGAGCGGGGGCAGCGGAAGTGGGCGGGGCTTCCGGGGGAGCCGGGTTTTCGGGGGCAGGGCGGGGGCTGGAGCAGGGGGCGGCCCTCCGTGGCGCATGTCTTCGCCTTCTGGGAGAGCCGTGCCTTCTACGACTCCTTCATGGCCCGCTCCCACGACCGGCTCGCCGCGGCCCAGTCGGGCACCTTCAAGGACGCCCAGGTCAGACTGTTCGACTACCGATTCGACGTGAAGACCGGCTTCGAGCCGCGCTTCACGGACGCCGACCTGCTCCGAGTCGCCCTGTGTCGCGTCCACGAGGAACGCGCCGAGCACTTCACCTTGATGCAGGAGAAGGTCTGGAACCCGGCGATGGCCGGCTCGCCCGGCATGATCCGCGGACTGTTCGCCGAGGCGCCGGGGCACGAGTTCCTGGTGCTGTCGATGTGGCGCTCCGAGGCCGAGCACGGCAAGTACCGCACCGAGCGGGTAGAACGGCTCGCCCTACGCGCCCAGACGGAGGCCGACATCGCGTCCCTCACGGGCGACATCGTGGAACTGGAGCCGACCTGGACGGTGTGACATCCGGACCGTCCGGAAGTGTTTTTCGCGCGTTCCTGTGCGCCCTGTGGTGCAGGAACTGTGTGACCTACGCCGTATGGAGGCCGTACGAGTGCTCCAGGACCCGTCAACCGATCTAGGGTTTCGGCATGGCACGACCACGGCGCATCGTCCTTGTCCGGCACGGGGAGTCAACGGGCAATGTTGATGACACCGTCTACGAGCGTGAACCCGACCACGCCCTGGCGCTGACCGCGCGGGGCCGGCGGCAGGCCGAGGAGACCGGCAAGGAGTTGCGGGAGCTGTTCGGCCGGGAGCGCGTCAGTGTGTACGTCTCGCCGTACCGCCGTACCCACGAGACCCTCCAAGCCTTCCGCCTCGACCCCGACCTCATACGCGTGCGCGAGGAGCCGCGGCTGCGCGAGCAGGACTGGGGAAACTGGCAGGACCGTGACGACGTGAGGCTGCAGAAGGCCTACCGGGACGCCTACGGTCACTTCTTCTACCGCTTCGCCCAGGGGGAGAGCGGGGCCGACGTGTACGACCGAGTAGGCGGCTTCCTGGAGAGCCTGTTCCGCAGCTTCGAGGACCCCGACCACCCGCCGAACGTGCTCCTGGTGACCCATGGCCTGGCCATGCGGCTGTTCTGCATGCGCTGGTTCCACTGGACGGTCGCCGAGTTCGAGTCGCTGGCGAACCCGGGGAACGCCGAGATGCGGATGCTCGTTCTGGGGGAGGACGGCAAGTACACGCTGAACCGGCCGTTCGCACGCTGGCGAGACCCGGAGCCCTATGGGATCACCGGATAGAGTGGCAGGGCGATGACCGCTGACTCCTCACCCGACGCGCGCCTGGACCGCGCCCTCGCAGCCCTGCGCGGACTGGCGGTGGGGGACGCGCTGGGCTCACAGTTCTTCGTACCCGCGAACTATCCGCTGCTGAAGCGGCGCGAGCTGCCACCCGCGCCCTGGCAGTGGACGGACGACACGGAGATGGCCGCTTCGGTGGTCTCGGTGCTGGCCACCCACCACCGCATCGACCAGGACGCGCTGGCCCGCTCCTTCGCCGAGCACCACGACTTCGACCGCGGGTACGGCCCCGCGGTCAACCGGCTGCTGCGGCTGGTCCGGGAAGGCGGGGACTGGCGCGAGCTGGCCTCCGCACTCTTCAAGGGGCAGGGGTCCTGGGGCAACGGCGCGGCCATGCGGATCGCACCCCTGGGCGCCTGGTACGCGAACGACCCGGAGCAGGCGACGCACCAGGCGGAGATCTCGGCCTACCCCACGCACCAGCACCGCGAGGCCGTGGTCGGCGCCATGGCCGTCGCCGCTGCCGCCTCCCTGGCCGCGGCCCCCGGCGGCCCGCCCAGGGCCGAGGCACTGCTCGACGGCGTGATCGCGCTCGTCCCGAAGAGCGCCGTCGGCGCGGGCCTGCGACGCGCCCGCGACATGCTGGACTACGACGACGCCTCCACCGTGGCGGCCGTACTCGGCTGCGGACGGCGTACGAGCGCCCACGACACCGTGCCCTTCGCCCTGTGGTCGGCCGCGCGCGCCCTCGGTGACTACGAGGAGGCGTTCTGGACGACCGCACAGGTCGGCGGGGACGTGGACACGACCTGCGCCATCGTCGGCGGGGTGCTTGCCGCGGGGAAGGCGGGGGCGCCGCCCGCCGCGTGGGTGGAGCGGACGGAGACACTGCCGGAGTGGGTGCTGGGGTCCGTCTGACACCGACCGACCTCATGGGAAACTCTCTGTGCTCGGCGGGAACTCTGCGTGACCGGCCGCCCGTTGTTCTGGCAACCGCTGTGTGACGGCTGAGTGCTCACCGGCGGGGGACGGGGTGTGAGCGGAGTCGGGGGTGGTGTCGATGCGTTTCTGGCTGGTTGTCGTCATGCTGGCGACCGTATGGGTCATGCGGCCGAGCGCGGGGCAGGGTGTACGGCGGCCGGCTGCCGTACACCTGGCAGCGCACGGGCCGGCCCGGCAGCCGTGGACGCACCCAGGTGGCGCCCTTCGACGAGCCCTTCGGGCCGGCCCGTGGTGCTCTCCTTGCTCTCCCGTCAGCCGGCCATCGGACCCGCCGTGCCGGACAGGGCTTCCAGGTCGCTCCTGCGGACCCGGATCACCAACCAGGCGGTGACCAGAGCCAGCGCGGCCATCGCGGCGGCGGGCACGAACGCCGTGGAGATGCCGTGGGCGAGCACCTCGTGCCCCCAGGGCGCGGGCAGTTGGTGCGTCTGAGCGAACTCCGCCTTCTGCTCCGCCGAGGCATGGGCGAGGAAGTCCGGGAGCTGCTTCTCCGCCTCGTTCTTGCTGGCCGTGCCGAACACCGTCGTCAGGATGGACAGCCCGAGCGAACCACCCACCTGCTGCGTGGCGTTGAGCAGTCCGGACGCGGCGCCCGCGTCCTGCTGCGCGACCCCGGCGACCGCGGTGACCGTCACGGTCACGAAGTTCAGGCCCATGCCGAAGCCGAACACCAGCATGGGACCGAGCACCCCGCCGGCGTACGAGCTGTCCGGGCTGATCAAGGTCTGCCAGGCGAGCCCGACGACCACGAGCGCCGAGCCCGCGAGCAGGAACGGCTTGGGGCCGAGCGTCGGCAGGAACCGCTGCGACAGACCCGCGCCGACCGCGATCGCGACCGTGACGGGAAGGAAGGCCACGCCCGACTTGATGGGGCTGTATCCCAGCACGTTCTGCACGAACAGCACGATGTAGAAGAACATCCCGAACATCGCCGCGGCGAGGCTCAGCATGATCACGTAAGTGCCCGAGCGGTTGCGGTCGGTGAACATCCTCAGCGGAGTGATCGGCTCCTTGGCCCGCATCTCGGTGAACACGAAGGCCAGCAGCAGCACCAGCGCGACCCCGAAGGACCCGAGGGTCAGACTGTCGCGCCAGCCCTCCTCCGCCGAGCGGATGAAGCCGTAGACGAGGGATGCCATGCCCAGTGTCGACGTCAGCGCGCCCGCGATGTCGAAGCGGCCGGGGTGTCGCTGGGACTCGCTGATGTAGAGCGGTGCGAGCGCGGCGATCAGTACACCGATGGGCACGTTGACGAAGAGCACCCAGCGCCAGTCGAGCCACTCGGTGAGCATGCCGCCCGCCAGCAGGCCGATGGCCCCGCCGCCCGCCGAGACGGCCGCGAAGACGCCGAAGGCCCGGTTGCGTTCCGGGCCTTCGGGAAACGTGGTGGTGATGAGCGCCAGGGACGTGGGCGAGGCTATCGCGCCTCCTACGCCCTGCAGGGCCCGCGCGGCCAGCAACTGCCAGGGTTCCTGGGCGAGTCCGCCCAGCAACGAGGCGAAGGTGAACAGCAGGATGCCCGCCATGAACACCCGTCGGCGGCCGAGGATGTCCCCCGCCCGGGCACCGAGCAGCAGCAGGCCGCCGAAGGTGAGCGTGTAGGCGCTGACGACCCAGGTGAGGTCGGTGGTGCTGAATCGCAGTGCGTCTTGAATGTGCGGCAGAGCGATGTTCACAATCGTCGCGTCCAGTACCACCATGAGCTGGCAGGCCGCGATGACGGTCAGAGCGATGCCGGGATGACCCTCCCTGCGGGCCGCACCTGGCTTCTGATCATTGATCAACTGAGAGGTTGTCACTATGGGTCCCCCACAAGTGCGTTAGTGAACGCTCGCGTTCACTGTCGCGTCAACGGTAGTGACTCCCCTGTAGTGAACGCAAGCGTTCACTCGCGTTGTCGCCGTGAGGCGCGCTGCCGTGGGGCGCGTCCCCGATCCCCGAAATACCCGCTCCCTCTGCTCGCTGGAGACGCCCAGATGGTTACTTCACGCTGGACGGCCGCCCCCGCTCAGGCGACCTCCCCCCGCCGGCGTGGCGCCGTGCTCGAACGCGCGATTCTCGATGCCGCACTCGAGCAGCTCAGTACGGTCGGCTGGAACGGCCTGACGATGGAGGGCGTCGCCGCGGGCGCCCAGACCGGCAAGGCCGCGGTCTACCGGCGGTGGCCGTCCAAGGAGGACCTCGTCGCCGACGCGTTGGAGGCCGGATTGCCGCGTCTGGATACGGCGCCCGACCTCGGGAGCGTCCGCGCGGATCTGCTGGAACTGTGCCGTCAGGCGCGCGACGCGATGTTCTCGCGCCCCGGTTTCGCACTGCGATCAGTCATTCACGAATGCGATCCCAGTCAGGTGGAGCGCTTCCATAACGTGATCTTCGGAGGGGTGGTGGAGCCCACCATCGAGCTTCTCCGTGAGGTCATCAACCGTGGAATCGAGCGTGGAGAAGTGCGGTCCGACGCGGTGAACGGCTATGTCTGCGACGCCATCCCGGCCATGATGATGTACCGCTCCAAGATTTGTGCAAGCGAATGGAACGATCAGGATCTCGCAGAGATGATCGACCAGTTGATGCTGCCACTGCTGCGCCCCTGACCGAGCCTGGGCGGAGCCGGTGAACGCCCCTGTGGCTGCTAGGGGAAGCCGGGTGTCGCGCGGGGTTCCCGGCGGCGTACGCTAAGGGCGCCATGCCGTACGAACCACCTACCCACACCGTCGAGCGCTCCCTCCGAGCCACGACCGGAGCGAAGATCATTGCCGGTGTCGACGAGGTGGGGCGCGGCGCGTGGGCCGGTCCTGTCACCGTCTGCGCGGCGGTCACCGGACTGCGCCGACCCCCGCAAGGCCTGACCGACTCCAAACTGCTCACCGTGAAGCGGCGCACCGAACTCGCCGTGGAACTGGAGAAGTGGGTGACGTCGTACGCCCTGGGCCACTCCTCTCCGGAGGAGATCGACAGCCTGGGGATGACGGCGGCGCTGCGGCTCGCCGCGGTGCGCGCACTGGACGCGCTGCCCGTCCGCCCCGAGGCGGTGATCCTCGACGGCAAGCACGACTACCTCGGTATCCCCTGGAAGGTCCGTACGGTCATCAAGGGGGACCGGTCGTGCGTGGCGGTCGCGGCGGCCTCGGTGATCGCCAAGGTTCAGCGCGACAAAATGATGGCCGAACTGGGTATCGACCATGCAGACTTCGGTTTTGCGGACAACGCCGGGTATCCGTCGCCCGTGCACAAGGCCGCACTGGAGACGCGGGGCCCCACCCCGTACCACCGGTTGTCGTGGGCGTATCTTGATGCGCTGCCCCAGTGGCGGCATCTCAAGAAGGCCCGCACCTGGGCGGACGGAAACGTTCCGGAGATCGAGGGTCAGCTCGGCTTCGATTTCTGACGATTCCGCTCGCACTGATGTGCCACCCGCTGGCGCGAGCCGCGCCAATGTTTGATAAATAACAGCCCATGCCTCTCATTCCCGAGGAGCCTCAGATTCACGAGAGTGCCCAGGGTCCCCGCGCCACTCCGGCCAGTGGCCGAACCGCGCCGACCCCTCGCCCCGTACCCGGCCCCCGCCCCGCGGCTCCGCCGCGCCCCGGTCGTCCTGGCCCTGTGCGGCCCGCGCCGCCGGTGCAACGCGCGCCGCGCGACGGGGCCGCCGCCAAGCCCGAGTCCTCGGGCCCGGCCACTCCGGCCGCTTCCACCCAGACCTCTGCGACCCCGCAGGTCCAGCTGATCCCCGCCTCGGCCGAGGGTGCCCTCGACGCCGCAGAGGAGGCAGTGGACCTGCTTCTCGACTCGGGTCGTGCCCCCGGTGAGGTGCTGGTGATCACCACCGGCGAGCAGCACCCGTGGGCCACCCACGAGCTGTCCTTCGGTGAGACCTCCTACTGGGCCCAGCACGACGCCCGCGACGACGTGTTCTACGCCGACGCCGCTGTCGTCGGCCGGGCCACCTCCCGCCCTGTGGTCGTCGTCGCCCTCAACGGCGGCCCGGACACGGTGGCCGCAGCCGCTCTGCCCCAGGCCCTCGGCCGGGCCGGCGCCCTGCTGATCGTCTGCGGTGACCCGCAGCAGATCAACGCGGTGCTGGGCGCGGGCGTCTGAGCCGATTCCGTAGTCCCGGGCGCGGGGTGCCCGGGGTGACGGGGGCGCCGCCGTGGGGGGTGTCTGCACGGCGGTGCTTTGGCGTGCGCGGACGGCGGGAGCGCAGGCGGCGACGTGTCCGGCGTGCAGGCGGGCCGCCGTCGGGCCTGAGAGCGCACGCCAGGACGAGACCGACACGCGCCCCGCGATGCCGCCTGGCGCGGTGTGTGCAGCGGTGGTGCGGTGCGGCCGAAGGGGGCGTCCGGCACGACTCAAGCGGTCGTCTGCTGCTTGGCGCGAGGGCGTGGTGCGCGCCGTAGCCGGCGGTAGGGCCGTACGGCGAGCCGCACTCAAGGCCGGGGCACATGCCGCACGTAAGGCGGCCCTGTCGTCGGCCGTAGGCGCCGACGAGGCCCGGAGCGCCCGTGGGGCTCCGGCTACCCTCTCAGCGCGCGGCCGCCCGGCGCAGCACCTCGGAAGCGGCACCGCCGGTGCGGGGCAGTGGCGGCGGTGCCTCGGATATCGCGAAGGGCTCCGGCGAGGAGTCCGTGTTGGGGCTACGGCCGCCACGGCCCTCGCCCAGGACCTGCCAGCCGTCACGGGTCAGCGTGATGTACGCCCCGCAGCGCAGCCCGTGCAGCGTGCACGCGTCCCGCAGGCCCCACATCCACGCGCCGTCCTCCTCCGTCCAGCGCTGGTCGCCGTCACGGCAGTAGAGCAGCACGGCGGTGCGCACCGGGGTGCGGCGCCGCAGGTCGTGCGGGATCACCCGGCGCAGCTGGGCCAGCAGCGCGTTGCGGAACATCCAGCCGTCCGCCGGAGCCGCCCGCCGAATGAACGAGGCGCTCGCCCGGACCCGTTCGTCCTGGTCGAGCACGGCCACGATCGCCGTCGCCGGCTTCGGGTGATGCCGCGAGTGCAGCCCGCTGACGACTTCCCGGGGGTTGCGCAGCAGCGGGATGCCCGCGGCGGCCCACTCCGCGGGCTCGAGCAAGCGGTTGGCGGAAGCGGCGGACGCGGACGTAGACAACGATGCCGCCGAGGACGGCGCGAATCCGAAGGTCACGTTCCTCCCTTCGGCTACGGCCCACACAGCGGGCGGGTCGGATTCGGAGGAGCGCACACCGCAGCAGAGCCCTACGTCATCAACGGACGGGCCTCGCGGGGAGCGGACCTCAATTCTTCCTGTCGAACTGGGATGCGGCAACGAGCAATTGGGGCCACCGACGGTTATGGGGTGGTGTGTGGCTTATATCCTTACCCCGTGGTCAACCGGGCAACGCATCGGCCGGCCGTGCACAGCGTGTGCGTGCCGGCATCGCCGTCACCGGCCGCCCGCGCGTCGCGTCCGCCCTGATCCACAGCAGACGCAGGGACCCCTCGCGATCCGGGCGTCACACTGAGTGAGCTGGCTCGCGACCGGCGGTTCGGGTTGCATGGGGGCATGGACAACCTGGAGCTCCGTACTGAAGCCGATGCCATCCTCGCTGAGCTGGTCGGTGCCCCGGGGGGTTCGGCCCGGCTGCGGGAGGACCAGTGGCAGGCAGTGTCGGCCCTGGTGGAGGAGCGCCGGCGTGCCCTGGTGGTGCAGCGCACCGGCTGGGGCAAGTCGGCGGTGTACTTCGTCGCCACCGCTCTGCTGCGCCGGCGTGGATCCGGCCCCACGGTGATCGTCTCGCCGCTGCTGGCGCTGATGCGCAACCAGGTCGAGGCGGCGGAGCGGGCCGGGATCCGGGCGCGCACCATCAACTCGGCCAACCCGGAGGAGTGGGACACCATCCACGAGGAGGTCGAACGCGGCGAGACCGACGTTCTGCTCGTGAGTCCGGAGCGCCTCAACTCCGTGGATTTCCGCGAGCAGATGCTGCCCAGGCTCGCGGCCACGACCGGCCTGCTGGTGGTCGACGAGGCGCACTGCATCTCCGACTGGGGGCATGACTTCCGGCCGGACTACCGCCGACTGCGGGCGATGCTCGCCGAGTTGTCGGCCGGGGTGCCGGTGCTGGCCACCACCGCGACCGCCAACGCGAGGGTCACCGCGGATGTGGCCGAGCAGTTGGGCACCGGCGCCGGTGAGGCCCTGGTGCTGCGTGGACCGCTGGAGCGGGAGAGTCTGCGGCTGGGTGTGGTCCGGTTGCCGGACGCCGCGCACCGGTTGGCCTGGCTGGCCGAGCATCTGGACGAGCTGCCGGGTTCCGGGATCATCTACGCGCTGACGGTGGCCGCGGCCGAGGAGGCCACCGCCTTTCTGCGGCAGCGCGGCTTCCCGGTGTCCTCCTACACGGGGCGCACGGAGAACGCGGACCGGCTGCAGGCCGAGGCCGACCTGCTGGAGAACCGGGTCAAGGCTCTGGTGGCGACGTCGGCGCTCGGGATGGGCTTCGACAAGCCGGACCTGGGCTTCGTGGTACACCTCGGCTCGCCGTCCTCGCCGATCGCCTACTACCAGCAGGTGGGACGTGCGGGCCGCGGGGTCGAGCATGCCGATGTGCTGCTGCTGCCGGGCAAGGAGGACGAGGCCATCTGGCGCTACTTCGCCGACACCGCCTTCCCGCCCGAGACCCAGGTCCGCCAGACCCTCTCCGCCCTCGCGGACGCGGGCCGACCGCTGTCCGTGCCGGCCCTGGAGGCCGTGGTCGATCTACGGCGCACCCGTCTGGAGACCATGCTCAAGGTGCTCGACGTGGACGGCGCGGTCAAGCGCGTGAAGGGTGGCTGGATCTCGACCGGCGAGCCGTGGGTCTACGACTCCGAGCGGTACGCCTGGGTCGCGCGGCAGCGCGCTGCCGAGCAGCAGGCCATGCGCGACTACGTGAGCACGTCCCGGTGCCGGATGGAGTTCCTGCGGCTTCAGCTGGACGACGAGGGCGCGGTTCCGTGCGGCCGGTGCGACAACTGCGCCGGGGCGTGGGCCGATTCCTCTGTTTCGGCCGAGACGTTGACGGGGGCGGCGAAGGAACTGGACCGCCCGGGCGTGGAGGTCGAGCCGCGCCGGATGTGGCCGACGGGGATGCCCGCACTGGGCATCAACCTCAAGGGCCGTATCCCGGCGGGGGAGCAGTGCTCCACCGGGCGTGCCCTGGGGCGGCTCTCGGACATCGGCTGGGGCAACCGGCTGCGCCCCCTGCTGGCCGAGAACGCGCCCGACGGTCCGGTACCCGACGACGTCCTGCGGGCAGCGGTCGCCGTCCTCGCCGACTGGGCGCGCTCCCCGGGCGGTTGGGCGCCGAACGTCCCGGACGCCTCCGCCCGGCCGGCCGGAGTCGTAGCCGTACCGTCCCTGACCCGCCCCCAACTGGTCGGCTCCCTCGCCCAGGGCATCGCGAGCATCGGCCGCCTCCCCTTCCTGGGCACCCTGACCTACACAGGGCCGAACGGCGCACACGCAGCCCGCCGCAGCAACTCCGCCCAACGCCTCCGCGCCCTGTCCGGCGCCTTCACCGTCTCCGACGAACTGTCCGCCGCCCTGGCTGCCTCGCCCGGCCCCGTCCTGCTCGTGGACGACTACAGCGACTCCGGCTGGACCCTCGCCGTCACAGCCCGCCTGCTCCGCCAGGCAGGCAGCGACCAGGTCCTCCCCCTGGTCCTTGCCGCGGCCGGCTGAGGTTCAGAAGCCCTGAGGGCGGTCCATGTCCCGGCGACCAAAACGAGAGTAAGCCGGAAAGGGGGCTCTGACCTCCGGGAACGGACCGTTTTCCGCGCACAAGGATGCGTCAGCACGTCGTTGACCGGTGATTCGCGGCGGGGCCAGAGTGATGGGGACATCGGATTCCGATCACCTGTTTCCGGTCAGCGAACCTGCGTGCAGGAGGACGCGATGCTCCAGACAGACACCCGTGAACCCACCGAGGCGGCGGGCCGGCGTGAACTCTTCTTCCAGCGCTGCCGCTGGTGCGGTACTCCGGCCTACCGGCGCTCGTTCTGCCGTGCCTGCGGGTCCATGGCCTTCGACCGGGAACGCAGCGCGGGCGTGGGAGTCGTCGTTCGCCGTAACGGCCACGCCCAGCAGAACACGTGGTTCGTCGCGATGGACGAGGGCTTCAACCTGCTCTGCCAGGTCACCGGGACAGCGCCGTTCGTGGTGGCGGTGGGCGCGCGGGTGACCCTCGTAGGGGCTCTCACGCCCTGCGGTGAGGGCCTTCCCGTCGTCGAACTCACCCGCCCGGCACCGTCTCCGACGCGCTGGTGGTGACGGGACCCGGCTCCGGTGGGGAGCCACGGTCGGGCCGGACGATCACAGAGGAGGGCGCGTGAGCACCCAGGACAACGCACCGGACGAGTGGGCCGGTGTTCCCGACGGGACGGGGCGGGGCGCGGGCGCGCTGGGCGGCCTGCGCATCGCCGACTTCTCCCGGGTTCTCGCGGGGCCCTACGCCACCATGCTCCTCGCGGACCTCGGCGCTGACGTGATCAAGGTCGAGCGGCCGGGAACCGGGGACGACACCCGGGCCTGGCACCCGCCGGCGGACCACGACGGCACGTCGACGTATTTCCTGAGCGTCAACCGGAACAAGCGGTCGGTCGTCCTGGACCTGACCACGGAGGCCGGCCGCGAACAGGCACGGGCCCTGGTCGCCGAGTCCGACGTGGTCGTGGAGAACTTCCGCCCCGGCACGATGGAGCGGCTGGGCCTCGGCCACCAGGAGCTCCGTGCCCGGCACCCGGCACTGATCTACTGCTCGATCAGCGGTTTCGGCAGCGGTGAGGGCGCCGCGATCCCCGGGTACGACCTGCTCGTCCAGGCCGTCGGCGGCCTGATGAGCGTGACCGGCGCCGCGGACGGGGATCCGGTGAAGGCGGGCGTGGCCCTGGTCGACGTGATCACCGGACTGCACGCCTCGCTCGGCATCCTCGCGGCGCTCCGGCACCGGGACGCCACCGGGGAGGGGCAGCTCGTGGAGGTGAACCTGCTCGGCTCGCTGCTGTCGGCCATGGTCAACCAGGCCTCGGCGTACGCCGTCGCCGGTGTCGTCCCAGGACGCCTGGGCAACGCGCACCCGAGCATCGCCCCGTACGAGACCCTCCCGACCGCGGACCGCCCCATCGCTCTCGCGGTGGGCAACGACAAGCAGTTCGCGGCGCTCGCCGAGGTCCTCCAGGATCCAGACCTGGCGTTCGACGACCGCTTCCGCACCAACGCCGACCGGGTCGCCCACCGCGCCGAGCTACGGGAGATCCTCACCCGGCTGCTGAGCACCGAGGGCGCAGACCGCTGGTCGACCGTCCTGCTGGCCGCAGGAGTGCCGGCCGGGCCGGTCAACGGCCTCGACGAGGCGTTCGCCTTCGCCCAGCGGCTGGGCCTGCCGGGCATCGTCGAGATCCCCGCAGCGGCGGCCGACGGAGACAGCGGCATGCCCTCTCGCCAGGTCGCCCATCCCATCACCCTGAGCGGAACACCGGCGCGGTACCTGCTGCCCTCGCCACGGCTGGGCCAGCACACCGAGGAGATCCTCCAGAGCCTCACCGACCCGCTTCCGCGTGAAGCGTGAAGCGTGAAACGTGAACCCACCTACCCAACCATGATCACAAGGAGCCCCCTATGAGCGGCAGGCCGCTGAAGGACCCCCTCGAACTGCTCGACATCGCTTCCGTCCTCACCGATGAGGAGCGCGAGATCCAGGCCACCGTCGCGAAGTTCCTCGCCGACCGGGTGCGCCCGCACATCGGCGAGTGGTTCGAGAACGCGCACTTCGCCCGCGAACTCGCGCCCGAACTCGGCAAGCTGGGCGTCCTCGGCATGCACCTCGAAGGCTATGGCTGCGCAGGGACCAACGCCGTCAGCTACGGCCTGGCCTGTCTGGAACTGGAGGCCGCCGACTCCGGCTTCCGCAGCTTCGTGTCCGTGCAGGGCTCGCTGTCGATGTTCTCCATCTGGAAGTGGGGCTCGGAGGAACAGAAGCAGGAGTGGCTGCCCCGGCTCGCCGCCGGTGAGGCGATCGGCTGCTTCGGCCTGACCGAGCCCGACTTCGGCAGCAACCCCTCGGGCATGCGCACCAGGGCCGTCCGCGACGGCGACGACTGGGTCCTGAACGGCTCCAAGATGTGGATCACCAACGGCGGCATCGCCGACGTGGCCACCGTCTGGGCGCAGACCGAGGACGGCGTCCGTGGCTTCCTCGTGCCGCGCGGGACGCCCGGGTTCACCACGCAGGACATCAAGCAGAAGATGTCGCTGCGCGCGTCCATCACCTCGGAGCTGTACTTCGACAACGTACGGCTGCCCGACTCGGCCCGGCTGCCGCACGCCGAGGGCCTGCGCGGCCCGCTGTCCTGCCTGAACGAGGCCCGCTTCGGCATCCTGTTCGGCGCGGTCGGCGCGGGCCGGGACTCGCTCCAGGCGGCCATCGAGTACGCCGACTCCCGCGTGCAGTTCGACAAGCCGATCAGCGCGTTCCAGCTCACCCAGAAGAAGCTCGCGGACATGACCGTGTCCCTGGGCAGCGCCGCACTGCTCGCCGTCCATCTGGGCCGGCTCAAGGACCAGCACCGCATCCGGCCCGAGCAGATCAGCGTCGGCAAGCTCAACAACGTCCGCGAGGCGCTCGCCATCGCGCGGGAGTGCCGCACGGTGCTGGGGGCGAACGGCATCTCGCTGGAGTACTCGCCGCTGCGCCACGCCAACAACCTGGAGTCCGTCCTGACGTACGAAGGCACCAGCGAGATGCACACTCTGGTCGTCGGGCAGGCGATCACGGGTCAGGCGGCGTTCCGCTGACCGCGCGGGATCTGAGCTGAAGGAGACGGCGGTCGCCCAGGTCGCCGTCGTCTCCAAAGCCCCGACTCCGCGCTCGACGCCGTCCGCGAGGTCCTGGCGAGCGGGCGGCGACCGGAGCGTCCACGTCGGTGAGGGGCTTGCCTCAGCCGGCCGTCGTCGTGGCGGCCGCGGCCTCGCGCAGGCGGCGGATCACGCCGCGTACCGCGGGTGAGCGCTCGCCCCTGCGGTAGACGCCCACGAGCCGGGTGGTCAGTGGTACGTCCGCGAGAGGGCGGTAGGCCACTCCGGGGATGTGGACGCGGCGCACTGAATCAGGGACCAGGGAGACCGCGAGTCCGCCGCCCACCAGGGTCAGCGCCGCGATGAACGGGACTCGCCCGGCATCGCCGAACTCATCGAGCCCGACGGCATGCACACGACGCCGACCGTGGACTACGGCATCGTGCTGCAGGGCGAGGTCATCCTCGAACTCGACGACGGCCACTGCACCCGGCTCTCGGCAGGTGATGTCGTGATCCAGAACGGCACCCGCCACGCCTGGCGCAACCGCAGCGGCCGACCGGTCACGATGGCCTTCGTTCTCATCGGTGTCATCGGTGATCGGTGACATCGGTGCGGAACATGGTGACAGTGAAGTCGTCAGGAAGTAGGCCGCGGACTTGGACCACGCTGACCATCCCGGCCTCTCCCATGCGTCGGCAGTACGGGTGACGTGTCCCTGACTTGAGTTATCCACAGGGCCAAGCGGAACCTCGCGATCCGCGAGATCGTCGGCGCATGACGAATCACGGCGAAACCACTGGATCCTTCGAAGACGGCGACATTGCCGGATGTGACGGACAAGACCCGTACGAAGGCCACGGCACCCACCAGATCACTCTGCGCACCCCGGCCGAATTGGCCGACGCCCTGCCCTACCTGCTCGGTTACCGCCCCGAGGACAGTATCGTCCTGGTCGCCCTGCACGACAGGGACGGCCGCGGCAGGTTCGGCGGCCGGGCCCGGCTCGGCATTCCCGCGAACACGGACGACTGGGCTCCCGTGGCCCGCCAGTTGGCACACGGCCTGGTGACGGGCAGCGAACGCCGAGGCGCCCGGCCCGAACAGATCGTCGCCTACGTCTGCCAGGAACCGGCCAAGGGCGAGTCGGGGCGGCAGGTCATGGAACGACTGCGACCACTGGCCCAGCGGCTGCGTGTCGAGTGCGGCGCCCTCGACGTGCCGGTCATCGAAGCGTTGTGCATCTCCGACGGCCGCTTTTGGTCGTACTGCTGCGGCAGCGAGGGCTGCTGTCCCGTCGAGGGGACTGCCATGGGCCTCCCGGGCACCTCCGTCCTCGCCGCGGCCGCCACGTACGCGGGCATCCAGGTACGCGGCACCTTGCGGGAACTCCGCGCCAGGTTGCTCCCCTGGGAGACGGCCGCGGCCCTGGAGCAGGAGGCCGCTCTGGACACCGCCAACAGGGCGCTGATCCCCAAAATCCTCGACGATACGAGCCGCGCCGAAGTGGCGGAGGAGACGGTGAAACTGGCCGAACTCGTCATGCGGCGCCTCGCCGAAGCACCGCCCGTGGCCGGCCCGCTCCTGGCGGACCGCCGTGACGACGAGTTGATCGGGTACGACGAAGCCGCGACGCTGATCCTCGGCCTGCAGGACCGCACGACCCGCGATCGCGCGGCTGAGTGGATGGAGGACGACGAGGCAGGCCCCGCCCTACGTCTCTGGCGGTCTCTTGCCCGCCGCTGCGTGGGCGCCTACGGCGAGCACGCCGCAGCCCCTCTCACCCTGGCCGGCTGGGTGGCCTGGTCGGCGGGCGACGGCATCGAGGCGAGGGAAGCCCTCGCGATGGCACTGGGCGCAGACCCGGACTACCTCTTCGCCCGCCTCCTCCACCAGGCGTGCAATGAGGGCGTGGACCCGGAATCCATCCGCCGCTGCCTGCGCGGCGAACGCATGGAACGGGGACGGGCGGCTGAGGCATCAATGAGGCCGGGTGGTGTGAGGGAGCGCGAAGCTTTCGACATGGGGGAGGGGACTGACGTTCTCCCCGAGAGCTCCTGTCGGGTGGATGCGGCGGGGGAGAGCGAGGGCCGTGTGGGGGCGGAGCGGATGGAGGAGAGCCAAGGCGTCGACCGGGTGGAGGGGGGCGAGGACGGCGAGGAAGGCGAGGATGATGATGGCAGTGCGTCGGTGAGGGGACCCGAGCCGGTGTCCCAGCAGGCCTCCCGTCGGCGTCGCCCCACAGGTGCCGGCGCCTCCTCTCACGCCCTGAGCGGCGGAGAACGCGAGCCCGGGCCGGGGAACGCCCTCCGACCCCGCACGCCGGCGTCAGGCCGTAGGCGTCCCACCACCGCGCGGACGGGTGGTACGCGCCCTCGTGGCACGGGCGAGGGCGCGGTACGGCGCCGAGGCACCCATGCGGGAGAAGCCAACCCCACAAACGGTGACGGCGAGCGGGAGGCGTGAGCCGCCCCCGAACAGCGAGGCGCAGCCGGAGCGCAGATCTGGCGCCAAACAGGCTCCGTCCCGCCGCCACACAGGCTGTCCCGCCCCGTTTCACACGTCTCGACTGTCTCGACCACGGGATACGCGCCGGCCATCGCGACCCCAGCGACACACCCCGGCCATTCGGAGGGGATGCCCAGCTGTGCCCGTGACCCCGGGGAGCCCCGTGCCGTTCACCTGAGTGGCGGAGCGCCCGGCCGGGGTGTGTCGCCACCCGCCCCCGTCCTGCCGGGGCCTTCGACCCGGCGCCGACCACGCCAGAGGCACACAGAGCGCAGGAGAAGCCCTCGCATGCACCAGCCGACCTCGCCCGCCACAGCCGACGACGACCGCTCCACCATCCCCCAGGTCTCGCCGCCTCGTCAGCCCGGCGTAGGCCTGCCGACTGCGGCGGGCGGCGCTGGACACCACGAACCCACCGCGCCGCCCCGGTCCACATGGGCTGCACAGGGCCGGCCCCCCCTACCTGGCACTGCCCAGGGCCGGCTCCCGCTCCCAACCAACGGCGCTGCTCAGGACAGCGCTCCGCGCCAACCTCAGGGCACTGCTCAGGACAGCGCTCCGCGCCAACCTCAGGGCGTGGCCCAGGACAGCCCTCCGCGCCAACCCGTCGCCACCGGCCAAGACCGCCGCCCCCCACGCCATCCCCTCGACATCGACCAGCACCGCCCATACCAGCCCGCCCACACAGGCCAAGGCTGTTCTCGACCCCAACCCACCAACACCGCTTCAAAGAATGGGGCCTCGTCCCACCCGGCCCCCCGGCCGTCCAACACCCCACCTCTCACCCCCACACGGACATCACCCCCCTCCCCGCCCACCGATCAGACGCGACGCCCGCCTATCGCCTCCCCCCGAGGCATCCGACCCCGGACCACTGCCTCGGCCGCAAGCCCAGGCCCAGGCCCAGCCCCAACCCTTCGCCGTTCCGCCGAGCTGCCCCCCGTCCACTCCGCCTTGATCTGCGTCGCCCTACCCGGCCTCGCGATCTCCACCCAGGAAGGGCAGCTGACCGGCCGAGGGTTGGAAGGCTTCTACCGGGCGGGTCGGCGTGTGCTCGCCCGGTGCCAGGTGCGCGTGGCGGGGCGCGAGCCGCTTGCCGTCCAGGCCCGGATGACCGCCGCGGACCAGGCCCGCTTCGTCGGCACCCTGCGTGCTTCCCCGCACACCGGACCAGACCCCGACGTCGTCATCGAGCGGATCCGTCAGGCGGACGGCACGGAGCGGATCACACTGCACAGCGCGGCCCCGCGCCCCCTACGCCTGCCCGTCGAGGTGGCCCTCGGTACCGACCTCGCCGACCTCGGTGCGATCGCGTCCGGCCACACGGGACCCGAGCTGCCCGCGAGCGTCCACGACTCCGGTCTGCGCTGGTCCGGCCTCAACGGGTCCGCGTCCGTCACGGCGGACCCGCCGCCCGCCGACGCGCTGGCCTCCGCCGGCCTGCTGCGCTGGGAGTTCGAACTTCCTCCGGGCGGCAGTACGACCGTGGAGCTACGAGTACGCCCGGACGGTGCGGGCCCCATCCGATCCGTGGGCCGCGCGGCGACCAGCCCCCTGACCCCCGCCGGTTCCACCGCTCCCACCGGAGCGACGGGCGACGACCCACGCGTCCAGACATTCCTGCGGACCAGCGTCGAAGATCTGCAGGCACTGCTCTTGCGCGACCCGGCACACCCCGCGGACACGCACCTCGCGGCCGGGGCTCCCTGGCGGTGCGGTCTCGCCCCGGCAGAGGCCCTCGCCGCGGCCCGGATGGCGCTGCCCCTCGGTACACGGCTGGCCGCTGGCACACTGCGCGCCCTCGCCCGCACCCAGATCTCCGGCCCGGACCCCCGATCCGGCATGGTCCCGGGGCCACGACGGGACGCCGGCGCACATCTGCCACCGGGGTGTACGGGCACGGAGGCCACGCTCCTGTTTCCCGTACTCCTCGCCGAGGCCCGCCGCTGGGGGCTCCCGGAGCCCGAGACGCAGGAGCTGTTGCCGACGGCCGAGCGCTGTCTGAGCTGGCTGAGGACCGCCGCGGGCAACGGTCCGTATCTACGCGATCCGCAGCCCGGCGGCCCCGCCCGGTGTGAGACACAGGCCCACGCCCACCGCGCGGCATTGCTCGGCGCAGACCTGCTCGACGCCTGCGGCCGGCCGGGCGGCGCCGAGCTGCGGCAGTGGGCCCGGGTACTCCGGACGGCCTTTCGTGAGGACTTCTGGATCGACGACCTCGGCGGCGGTCGGCCGGCGGCCGCCCTCGCTCCCGACGGACGTCCCGTACCGCACCTCGGCGCGGCTGCCGCCCATCTCCTCGACACCGGCCTGCTGGGCGGGGGCGAGCGGGCGCCCGGGCTGCTCGACAAGGTGCAGACCGAACAGCTGGCGAGGCTGCTCGGCAGCCCGGTCCTGGACTCGGGGTGGGGGCTGCGCGGGCTGGGCGTGAAGGAGCCCGGTTATAACCCGTTCGGACACCGCGTCGGCGCCGTACGCGTGCATGAGACAGCCGTCGCCGTCGCGGGCCTGGCCGATGCCGGCTACGAGAAGGAGGCGGGTTCGCTGCTGCGTGGCGTACTGGCGGCGGCCGCGGCCTTCGGTCACCGGCTCCCGGAGATGTACGCGGGCGAGCAGCGCGCCGACGGGAGTACTCCCCTGCCCCACCCGGCGGCCTGCCGCCCCGCCGCCACCGCGGCGGCCGCGGGAGTGCTGCTGCTGACCACCCTCGCGGGCATCCGCCCCGACGCCCCGGCCGGGGCGGTCACGCTGCGCCCCATGCGCAGCGCCCCGCTGGGCGAGATCGGCCTGACCGGCCTACGGGTCGCGGATGCCCCCTTCTCCGTACGGGTGAGCCGACTCGGCCTGGCCATGGTCGAGGAAGCTGCCGACGGCCTGCAATTGGGGGTGTGACCTCGTAGGACGCGCCGAAGAGGGGACGGCGGGAGCGATGGCGAGGCGCATGACGGCACGAAGTGGATCAGCCACCTGTGCGGCCGACGAAGGGAGTGTTTATCGTCAGGCAGACGACTATGATCGCCGCATGCCCTACGACCCGTCAGCCTTTCCGCCCTTCGCCGTCACCGTGGACCTGGTCGTGCTGACCGTGCGCCGCCATGCCCTGTGCGCGCTGGCGGTACGCAGGGGGGAGCCACCGTTCCAGGGACGCTGGGCGCTCCCCGGCGGTTTCGTACGGGCCGACGAGGACCTGGCGCAGGCAGCCGCACGCGAGCTGGCAGAGGAGACCGGACTACGCGCCCACGACCCCTGCGTCCCCGTCCCGGAATACGGCGCCCACCTCGAGCAACTCGCCACGTACGGCGATCCCAAGCGGGACCCCCGGATGCGCGTGGTCAGCGTCGCCCACCTGGCGCTCGCTCCCGACCTGCCCGCACCCAGAGCGGGCGGCGACGCCAGCAACGCGCGCTGGGCACCCGTCGAGGAGCTCCTCCAGCAGGGCGGTTACGTCCGTGACGGCGAACCGGTCGCGCCGCTCGCCTTCGACCACGCCCAGATCCTCGCCGACGGGGTGGAACGCGCTCGCTCCAAGATCGAATACTCCTCCTTGGCCACGGCGTTCTGCCCTGCCGAGTTCACGGTCGGTGAGCTGCGCCGCGTATACGAGGCGGTATGGGGCGTCGCGCTCGACCCACGCAACTTCCACCGCAAGGTGACGGGAACGCCCGGCTTCCTGGTCCCCACTGGCGGCACCACCACACGTCAGGGCGGCCGCCCCGCCCAGCTCTTCCGCGCCGGCGGCGCCACGCTGCTCAACCCTCCGATGCTGCGCCCCGAAGTGTGACTCCCGGCCTCGGCCGATCGGACGTGCGGTGCCCGAAAAACCGGACATAGCGCGCTATCTTGCTTCGGGTGATCCAGGCCATCGGACTGACCAGCACTCCCCGCAAGGAGCTTCCGCCCGCCGTCGACGACGTCTCCTTCGAGGCGCGCGCGGGCCACGTCACCGCACTGCTCGGAGCGCCGGGCGCGGGCAAGACCACGGCGCTGAGACTCATGCTTGAACTTCAACAGGGCCGTGGCGTCACCTACTTCAGGGGCCGACCCCTGCACCGCATCGCCCACCCGTCCCGCGAGGTCGGGGTGCTTCTCGGGGACGTCCCCGGTCACCCGTCCCGCACGGTCCGCGGCCACCTCCGCATGCTGTGCGCGGCCGCGGGCGTTCCGGTCCGACGGGCCGACGAAGTCCTTGAAGCAGTCGGCCTCGTCAGCCTGCGCGAGGAACGCCTCGGCGCCCTCTCGCGCGGCATGGACCGTCGGCTCGGCCTGGCCTGCGCCCTGCTCGGCGACCCGCACACGCTCCTGCTCGACCATCCCGCCGACGGTCTCTCCGCCCGCGAAAGCCGCTGGCTGCACGGCATGCTGCGCGCGCACGCGGCGCACGGCGGCACGGTCCTGCTGACCACGCCCGAGCCCAAGGAAGCCGCCCGCACCGCCGACCGGGTCGTCACCCTGGAGCAGGGCAGACTCGTCGCCGACCAAGCAGTCACGGACTTCGCCCGCAGCCGCCTCCGCCCCCGCGTCGCCGTCCGCACCCCGCACGCCGCCCGCCTCGCGGCCCTCCTGGCCAAGCAGGCCCGCACCTCCCGCCTCTCCGTCGAGGTCGTACAGGAGGACGGCAACCGCCTCTCCGTCTACGGCACCACCTGCGCCGCCGTCGGCGAAACCGCCTTCCGCCACGGCATCCTCGTCCACCAACTCGCCGACGAGGTCGGAGACATGGGGCCGGGCGCGGCCGTCGAACTGCCTGACCACCCGCATCGTCATCCGGAGACTAAAGCGAACGACCCGGACCGCCCGCGCCCGACGACGGTAGCGGACGCCCGGGACCCTCTAAGCCCCGCTGCCGCCGAGACGCAAGCAGACGTGTCTGACCGCCTGTGCCTCACCGCTCCGCCCGGCTCGGGGCCCGACCCTCTGTGCCCTGCTGTCGCCGAGACGCAAGCGGACGTGTCTGACCGCCTGTGCCTCACCGCTCCGCCCGGCTCGGGCCCGGACCCTCTGTGCCCCGCTGCCGCCGGGGGGGAAGGGGATGTCTCCGACCGCCTGCGCCAGGCCGCCGAAGCGGACACCCCGGACCGCCTCCTTCCCGCCGCCATGGTGGTCGGCTCCGCCGAGCCGGAGCCGAGCACAGCGACGCTGACGGTTCACGGCGCCGAGTGGCCCGAGCACGGTGCTCCCCTGACGCTCGCCGAACAGTCCCACGGCCTCACCGCTGAGCGGAGCCCCCACCACCCTGTCGAGGTCGATGCCCGCGCAGACGCAGACGCAGACGCAGATGCCGGCGCCGACGATCCCGACCGTACCGACCCGGCCCTGCTGACGCGCTCCCTCGCCTCAACCGCACACCCGCTGAATACAGCGGCCGACCCGCACCCCGCTCCCCGCACCCCCCGTCCCCCCGCAGCCCACTCGCTCGACCTCGCCGCTCTGCCGCCTCTGCCTCCGCCCATCTCCGTCCGCCCCGCCCCCAGCCCCCTTCGCCCGCTCCGATATGAACTCCGTCGAGTCGCCGGCATCAGTACCGCGTTTCTCACAGCCGCCGCGGTGCTCGTCACCTCCGCCGTCACCGCCGTACTGCTGGCCCGTGTCGGGCACACTCCTCAGCCCCGCCTGCTGGCCGCGTGGCCGCGGGAGCTGCCCCTGCCGCCGGCGGCGTTCGGCGCCGGGCTCCTGGGCGCGCTGGCCTTCGGCGACGAGTTCCGCCACCCCGCGCTGGCGGCGGACCGCGGCACCGTGCCCCGCCGACTGGGGCTGCTCGCCGCCAAGCTCCTCGTCACCGGTGCCACCGCGCTGCTGTTGGCCTCCCTCACGGTCGGCTGCGACGCCGAAGTGCTCTACCTCGTCTACGGACGGGAGCTCGCTCAGGTTCCCGCGGACTGGGTTTCCCTCGGTGCGAGTTGGACCGGTCTCGTGATCGGGTGTGCCTGGGCCGGAGTGCTGGCCGCAGGAGTCTTCCGGTCCACCACGGCTGGGCTCGCGGCGGTGCTGGCAGTGCCCGTGGTCGTCGTACCCCTCGTACAAAAGGTCTTGGAGGGACCGTCCGTGCGGACCGCCGCAGGGGTTCCCATGAGACTTCGAGAGGTGCTGCTGCTGCAATGGCCCTTCGGGGGAGAGCGCTATCTGTCGGGTGTGGCGAAGGTTGTCGCCCAACCCGTCGGCGGGGCGCTGACGTTGTCGCTGACCGCCCTGCTCTGCGCGTATCTGCTCACGACCCTGCGCAGCAGGGTCCGGTGACGTCATCCGTGCCCTTCAGTTCCCGGCCTGCACGCAGCCTGCACGCAACTCCCCGTAGAACGCCCGTTTCTTTCCGATAAGGCGTCAATTGCGACGGGGTGAGCGATCACCCTTTCGTGTGCTTTTCACCAAAGACCTCAAGGGAGTTGGAGCCAGCGCCGACAAAGGATCCGTGAGTACCCTTGCGCACACCATGATGACCGCCGCCCGCTCCGCCGACTCCGGTCTGGCCGGCCCGGGCGAACTCGACCGCTACCCCTACGGGGAGGCCCCCGCCGCCGACCGCGTCGGAGCTCCCTCCTGGGAGAGCGCGGACCCCGAACTGGGCCGGGTCGGCCGGCGCGCCGCGGGCAGTCGCGGCCGCGGGCTGCACGGCCAACTCGTCCAGCAGCTGGGCCAGATGATCGTCTCGGGCGACCTGGGTGCCGACCGGCCGCTGGTCCCCGAGGAGATCGGCCAGCGGTTCGAGGTGTCCCGCACCGTCGTCCGTGAGTCGCTCCGTGTCCTCGAGGCCAAGGGCCTGGTCAGCGCCCGCCCGAACGTCGGCACGCGCGTGCGCCCCGTCAGTGACTGGAACCTCCTCGACCCGGACATCATCGAGTGGCGCGCCTTCGGGCCGCAGCGCGACGACCAGCGTCGAGAGCTGAGCGAGCTGCGCTGGACGATCGAGCCGCTCGCCGCCCGGCTCGCCGCCGGGCACGGGCGCGAGGACGTACAGCAGCGGCTGGCCGACATGGTCGAGATCATGGGGCACGCCCTGGCGCAGGGGGACGCGCTCACGTTCTCCCGGGCAGACGCCGAGTTCCACTCCCTCCTCATTCAGGTCGCGGGCAACCGCATGCTGGAGCACCTGTCCGGGATCGTGTCGGCCGCCCTCCAGGTCTCCGGCAGCCCGGTCACGGGCTGTGACCGGCCGAACGAGACCTCCCTCGCGCACCACGCCAGGATCGCGGACGCCCTGGCCGGTGCCGACGGCGCGGCCGCCGAGGCGGCCATGCGTCAGCTGCTCATGGTCCACCCCGAGGGGGAGCGCGTGGTCCCCGCACCGCGCGAGCACTGACCACGCGCCGCGGGCGGCACGGCCGGGGATGTCTCCCCCTTCTGTGGCATCCCCCGGTCGGCGGGCCGTCCTCCGTCGGACCCCGCAGGAACCTTCGGGTTGCTGCGGGGTCCGACGGTGCGACGAGATGGTGAATCCTTTGGAGTGATCCAGGTCAACACCATGGCCGACCTACTCTGCCCGTGTCTGACCGTTTTTGATTGCTTACGGGGTGTGACTCGGGCCACGCAGATTGGGCGTAACGCTCGCGCGGGCAGTGCGATGACCTAAGAGGTGACAGTCGCGGAGGGAATACGGACGCCGTTCAAGGCGCTGTGCATCTTCCCCGGCCCCGCCCGCGCCGTCGGCCCATCACCAAGGCCGGTGGTCGGCTCCTGTCCGTCTTGGACGGGGCCGGAAAGCCGTTTTCCAACGTTCCGAGAGGTTGTTCGTGTCGGCCAGCACATCCCGTACGCTCCCGCCGGAGATCGCCGAGTCCGTCTCTGTCATGGCGCTCATTGAGCGGGGAAAGGCTGAGGGGCAGATCGCCGGCGACGATGTGCGTCGGGCCTTCGAAGCTGACCAGATTCCGGCCACTCAGTGGAAGAACGTACTGCGCAGCCTCAACCAGATCCTCGAGGAAGAGGGTGTGACGCTGATGGTCAGTGCCGCGGAGCCCAAGCGCACCCGAAAGAGCGTCGCAGCGAAGAGTCCGGCCAAGCGCACCGCCACCAAGACGGTCGCGGCGAAGACGGTGACCACCAGGAAGGCCACCGCCACCACGGCTGCCCCGGCAGCGCCCGCCGACCCTGCCGCGGTCGACCCCGCCGAGGAAGCCGCGCCCGCCAAGAAGGCCGCTGCGAAGAAGACGACCGCCAAGAAGGCGGTCGCGAAGAAGACCGTCGCCAAGAAGACGGCGGCCAAGAAGACAAGCGCCACGAAGGACGACGCCGAGCTCCTCGAGGAAGAGGTCCTCGAAGAGACTCCGAAGACCGGCGAGGAGCCCGAGGGCACCGAGAGCGCGGGCTTCGTCCTCTCCGACGAGGACGAGGACGACGCGCCCGCCCAGCAGGTCGCCGCGGCCGGCGCCACCGCCGACCCGGTCAAGGACTACCTGAAGCAGATCGGCAAGGTCCCCCTGCTCAATGCCGAGCAGGAGGTCGAGCTCGCCAAGCGCATCGAGGCCGGTCTGTTCGCCGAGGACAAGCTGTCCAACGCCGACAAGCTGGCTCCGAAGCTCAAGCGTGAGCTGGAGATCATCGCCGAGGACGGCCGCCGCGCCAAGAACCACCTGCTGGAGGCCAACCTCCGTCTGGTGGTCTCGCTGGCCAAGCGCTACACCGGCCGCGGCATGCTCTTCCTGGACCTCATCCAGGAGGGCAACCTCGGTCTGATCCGCGCGGTCGAGAAGTTCGACTACACCAAGGGCTACAAGTTCTCCACGTACGCCACCTGGTGGATCCGTCAGGCGATCACCCGAGCGATGGCTGACCAGGCCCGCACCATCCGTATCCCGGTGCACATGGTCGAGGTCATCAACAAGCTCGCGCGCGTGCAGCGCCAGATGCTCCAGGACCTGGGCCGCGAGCCCACCCCGGAGGAGCTGGCCAAGGAACTCGACATGACCCCGGAGAAGGTCATCGAGGTCCAGAAGTACGGCCGGGAGCCCATCTCGCTGCACACCCCGCTGGGTGAGGACGGCGACAGCGAGTTCGGTGACCTCATCGAGGACTCCGAGGCCGTCGTACCGGCCGACGCCGTGAGCTTTACGCTCCTGCAGGAGCAGCTGCACTCCGTCCTCGACACCCTGTCGGAGCGCGAGGCGGGCGTCGTCTCGATGCGCTTCGGTCTCACCGACGGTCAGCCGAAGACCCTCGACGAGATCGGCAAGGTGTACGGCGTCACCCGCGAGCGCATCCGCCAGATCGAGTCCAAGACCATGTCGAAGCTGCGCCACCCGTCGCGTTCCCAGGTGTTGCGCGACTACCTCGACTAGGTCGCATCAGCACGCCCCAGAAGGCCCGGCTTCCCTCAGGAGCCGGGCCTTCGGCGTCGGGCGCGGGTGCGGGCCGGGGCGCGGTGGATCACTCTGGGTTTCCCACAACCACCCCAGAGTGAGGATCCCGTATGTGTCGTCCCCTTGTACGGGCGTTGACCCGGCCGCTGGTCCTGGCGGCCGCGGCGGCGGTCATACCGTTGCTGTCAGCCGTCCCCGTGGCCGCCGACAGTGTCGTCGTCGGTGGGTTCCCGGTGGACATCTCCGAAAGCCCCTGGACGGTCGCGCTGTCGAGCCGTGACCGGTTCGGGGGTATGCGATCGGGACAGTTCTGTGGAGGTGTGGCGGTCGGCCCGACGACTGTGCTCACAGCGGCCCACTGCCTGAGCGAGGACGTCCTGGGCGCGCCACCGGGCCGCGTGCGCGACTTCAAGGTCATCACCGGGCGTACGAACCTGCTCTCGGACCACGGGCAGGAGATCCCGGTGCGCAGCACCTGGGTGAACCCGAGCTACGACCCTTTGGACAACGCCGGAGACTTCGCCGTCCTCACGCTCGCCGAGCCGCTCCCGTCGACGGCGTTGATCCGCATGGCCGCCGCGGGTGATCCCGCCTACGAACCAGGGGTGGAGGCGGCGGTCTACGGCTGGGGGGACACCACGAGCGCCGGTGACTACGCACCCAGCCTGCGAGCCGCACGCGTGCACGTGCTGCACGACGCCCTGTGTGAGAAGGCGTATCCGGGCGGCGACGAAGGCACGTACCTCGCCACGGCCATGGTCTGCGCCGGGGAGGTGAGAGGTGGCCGGGACGCCTGTCAGGGGGACAGCGGGGGGCCGCTCGTCGCCCAGGGGCGGCTGATCGGGCTGGTGTCGTGGGGGAGCGGCTGCGGATGGCCGGGGAGTCCCGGCGTCTACACGCGCCTGTCCGACGTCGTGCGGGCGTTGAGTCCCGACGAGGGGGCGCGACAGCCCCAGACAGTGCCTCAGGGCTCATGAGCAGCCCTCACCACGGTGTGAGTACGGGCGGCCGCCCCTGGGAGCAGGGGCGGCCGCCCGTGTGCCGGCCTGTGCCGAGCTGGCTCGTCGTGGTGCGAAGCGTCAGCGCTCTTCTTCGGTGGCTGATGCCGGAACGGACGTCAGCCGCTCCGTCTCGTCCTGTATCTCAGCGGCGATCTTCTTGAGTTCCGGCTCGAACTTGCGGCCGTGGTGGGCGCAGAAGAGCAGTTCTCCGCCGCTCACCAGGACAACCCGCAGGTAGGCCTGGGCGCCGCAACGGTCGCAGCGATCAGCGGCCGTCAGCGGGCTCGCGGGGGTCAGAACAGTAGTCACGTCGCCTCTTCTCTAGCTCGACGAGCTGTCGTACCAGGGTCAACATCCAACCAGCCCCAAAACGTTCCCGCTCGTGGCTTCTCCTCGAAAAAAATCCTTCGAGGCGGCCGTCTGCTGCCGGTTTGGCGGCGAATGTGCCGTATTGCGTGTCTGTCGTGTCTTACGGTTTCGCGCTGTCGGTCAGGTGTCAGTCCACCCGGCTGGATTGCCGGTTTGTTCATGAGGACGTGCCCGGAGCCTAAATGGTTCATGCCCCGAAGGGAACGTGATATGTACTTCACTCCAACGAGGGATCGAACGTGTATGCGACTCTGGACTAGGCTCAGGTCAGACGAGGGTGGCGTTACAACGGCTCTACCAGGCCTCGGTACCCTCTGAACGGCTACCGATGCCGCGCCCTTACCCAGAAGGGCCCACCCTGAAATTCAGCGAGGAGCGAACCGCGTGACCGCCGAGACGTCCGTGCCGTCCACAGCGCTGCTGGCAGGAGCAGACCGGGACGGTTCCAACTACACCGCGCGGCACCTGCTCGTCCTCGAGGGCCTCGAGGCCGTACGCAAGCGCCCGGGCATGTACATCGGCTCGACCGACAGTCGAGGTCTGATGCACTGCCTGTGGGAGATCATCGACAACTCCGTGGACGAAGCCCTAGGTGGCTACTGCGACCACATCGATGTGATCCTTCACGACGACGGCTCCGTGGAGGTGCGCGACAACGGTCGCGGCATCCCGGTCGACGTCGAACCCAAGACCGGCCTCTCCGGTGTGGAGGTCGTCATGACCAAGCTGCACGCCGGCGGCAAGTTCGGCGGCGGCAGCTATGCGGCCTCCGGAGGCCTGCACGGCGTGGGCGCCTCCGTGGTGAACGCGCTCTCCGCGCGCCTGGACGTCGAGGTCGACCGCAGCGGCCACACCCACGCCATCAGTTTCCGGCGGGGTGTCCCGGGCGCCTTCGCCACGAACGGCCCGGACGCGAAGTTCGAGGCGGGTGGCCTGCGCAAGACCAAGAGGGTTCCCAAGACCCGCACCGGCACGCGCGTGCGGTACTGGGCCGACCGTCAGATCTTCCTCAAGGACGCCAAGCTCTCCCTGGAGAACCTGCACCAGCGTGCCCGTCAGACCGCGTTCCTGGTGCCCGGCCTGACGATCGTCGTCCGTGACGAGTACGGCCTCGGCGAGGGCGGCAGCAAGGGCGAGGAGTCCTTCCGCTTCGACGGCGGCATCAGTGAGTTCTGCGAGTACCTGGCCTCCGACAAGCCGGTCTGCGACGTCCTCCGCTTCTCCGGTCAGGGCACGTTCCGGGAGACGGTCCCCGTGCTGGACGAGCACGGCCAGATGACCCCCACCCAGGTCACCCGCGAGCTAGGTGTCGACATCGCCCTGCGCTGGGGCACCGGCTACGACACGACACTCAAGTCGTTCGTGAACATCATCGCCACCCCCAAGGGCGGCACCCACGTCGCGGGCTTCGAGCAGGCCATCGCGGCCACCATGAACGAGGTGCTGAGGACCAAGAAGCTGCTGCGCGTCGCCGAGGACGACATCGTCAAGGACGACGCCCTGGAAGGCCTCACCGCCGTCGTCACCGTGCGCCTCGCCGAGCCGCAGTTCGAGGGGCAGACCAAGGAGGTACTCGGTACCTCGGCGGCCCGACGCATCGTGGCGCAGGTAGTCTCCAAGGAGCTCAAGGCGTTCCTGACCTCCACCAAGAGGGACGCGGCCGCGCAGGCCCGCGTGGTCATGGAGAAGGCAGTCGCCGCGGCCCGTACGCGCATCGCCGCCCGCCAGCACAAGGACGCGCAGCGCCGCAAGACGGCCCTGGAGTCGTCCTCGCTGCCCGCGAAGCTCGCCGACTGCCGCAGTGACGACGTCGACCGCAGCGAGCTGTTCATCGTGGAGGGGGACTCCGCGCTCGGCACCGCCAAGCTCGCCCGGAACTCCGAGTTCCAGGCGCTGCTGCCGATCCGGGGCAAGATCCTCAACGTTCAGAAGTCGTCCGTGACGGACATGCTCAAGAACGCCGAGTGCGGCGCGATCATCCAGGTCATAGGGGCCGGGTCCGGGCGAACCTTCGACATCGACACGGCCCGCTACGGCAAGATCATCATGATGACCGACGCCGATGTGGACGGCTCCCATATCCGGTGCCTGCTGCTGACGCTGTTCCAGCGCTACATGCGGCCCATGGTCGAGGCCGGCCGGGTCTTCGCCGCCGTGCCGCCGCTGCACCGCATCGAGCTGATCCAGCCCAAGAAGGGGCAGGACAAGTACGTCTACACGTACTCGGACCGTGAGCTGCGCGACAAGCTCATGGAGTTCCAGAGCAAGGGCATCCGGTACAAGGACTCCATCCAGCGCTACAAGGGCCTCGGCGAGATGGACGCCGACCAGCTGGCGGAGACCACCATGGACCCACGCCATCGCACCCTGCGCCGGATCAACCTCTCCGACCTGGAGGCCGCTGAGCAGGTCTTCGATCTGCTGATGGGCAACGACGTGGCGCCGCGGAAGGAGTTCATCTCCAGCTCGGCGGCGACGCTGGACCGGTCGCGCATCGACGCCTAGCAACACGCCAGCCGCGGCGGCATACAGAGCCCGGGGCCTCTCTGGGCTCCACTGGTGCCTCAGGTGGCAGCAGGGGGGTCCTTCCGCTCGTGCCTCTCCACCCGTGGGTGGAGAGGGCGGGCGGCCGAGGATCCACCCGTGATCCACCCCGGCTCCGATCTGCGGACCTGCGCGTTTCCGTAGCGTCGAAGGCGTCGGCGGCACTCGTCGTCGGCATCCCCTTCCGCTCACGGAGGCTGAGATGTCCGGGCTGGTCAACGCGTTGCTGATCGCGGCCGTGGTCGCCCTGGTGGTCGTACGGCAGTTCCGCGCCCGCCGAATCGACGCGGACCGGCGCTGGTGGCTCGTCCCCGCGATCCTGGCGGTCATGGCGCTGCGCGAGCCCGGCCTGCTCGACGCCCACCACCGCACTGAGTCGCTGTTGCTCGTGGGCGCCGAACTGCTTGTCGGTCTGGCCACTGGAGCGGGATGGGCCTGGACCACCCGGATATGGGCCGCGGCGGACGGCGCCGTCTGGAGCAAGAGCACCAAGGCGAGTGCGGCCGTCTGGATCGTCGGCATCGGACTGCGCGCGGGTCTGTTCGCGTGTGGCGCGCTGATCGGCGTCCATCAGGACAGCTCGGCCCTGATGCTGGGACTCGCCGGCACTCTGCTGGTCCGCTCCGGGATCATGGTTTGGCGGGGGCGTGCGCTGGGCCCGGCTCCGGTGGCACGTACGGCGTACGGTGACACCGAGGCCTGGCTTGCGCGGAGGGAGCGTGTGTGAGGGAGAACGCCTGGACACGCTGGCCTTCCCGGGAGGCGCTGGGCCGCGAGGGAATCTCGGGCCCGCGACGTGTGGTCGGCCGGGCCGTGCGCCTGCTGGTCCTCGGCCTGTTGCTGTGGGGCGCCTTCCACGACAGCCGCGTCCACGGGTGGGTGTTCGGCGCCGGTGTCGGGGGAGTGATCGTCGCCGGGGCGCTGACGTGGGCCTTCTTCCGGACCACGCTCCAGCACCGGCTGGGGCCCTCGCTGGCGGTCCTCTTCCTGCTGTTGGGGCTGGCGGCCGCTGCCCACGCCGCGGGTTTCGGGACTCTTCCGCTCGTCCTGTGGTGCGGATGTGCCATCGCGGCGCTGGAGCGGATGCCCCTCGCGCTGGCGCTGCCCGTCGCCTCGATCGCCTTCGCGGGGTTCGCCGTGGTCGACCGCGGCACCGTGCTGGGTACCGTCGCCTCCGTCGGCGGTATGGCCCTCGCCGGATACACCCTGCGTCTGGACGCCGAGGCCCGCGGCACGGCCCAGCGGTTACTCGCCCAGGAGCGCGCGGCCCGTGCGGCGGAGGCGGAGTCGGCCGCACTGGCCGAGCGCGCCCGCATCGCGCGGGAGATCCACGACGTACTGGCCCACAGCCTCTCGGCGCAGCTGGTGCATCTGGAGGCGGCGCGGCTGCTGATCGAGCGCGGGGCGCAGCGGGAGCACATCCTCGAAAGGGTCGTGGCCGCACGGGGCATGGCACGCGACGGCCTCGCCGAGACCCGGCAGGCGCTGTCCGCGCTGCGTGGCGACCTGACCCCGCTGGAAGAGTTCCTGAGTGGGCTGGTCGACACTGCGGCGGACGGTGCTGAGGTCGCCATTACGGGTGAACGCAGACCGCTGTCGGCCGAGGCGTCGCAGGCCGTGCGCCGGGTCGCCCAGGAAGCCCTGACGAATGTCCGCAAGCACGCCCCGGGCGCAAAGGTGCGGGTGCGGCTGGACTATGGCGCGCACGAGGTGACGCTGGACGTACGGGACTCGGGAGGCGCACCGGGCGACCTCGCCGACGCGGGGGCCGGGTACGGTCTGCTGGGCATGCGGGAGCGCGCCGAACTGCTGGGAGGTTCGCTGCGGGCCGGGCGGGGCGAGGAGGGGTTCGTGGTGACGTTGAAGGTGCCGACATGACGGAGGAGGAGGGGAGGAAACCCGCGCGGGTGGTGGTGGCGGACGACCAGACCGTCGTGCGGGAGGGAATCGTAATGCTGCTGGGTCTGTTGCCCGGCGTCGAGGTCGTCGGTGCCGCCGGTGACGGGGACGAGGCGGTGAGGCTCGTCGCGGAACTGGCCCCGGACGTGGTGCTGATGGACCTGCGGATGCCCCGCTGCGACGGAGTGGAGGCGACGCGGCGGATCCGGACGGAGCACCCCGGGACCCAGGTCGTGGTGCTCACGACGTACGCGGACGACGACTCGCTGTTCCCCGCCCTGAGAGCGGGGGCGCGTGGTTACCTCACGAAGGACGCGGGCGGCGACGAGATCGTGCGGGCCGTGCACAGCGTGCTGTCGGGGGACGCCGGGCTGTCGCCCAGCATCCAACGGCGGCTGCTGGAACGCCTGTCGGAGCCCGGGCCCCGGTCGGCCGGGCCCCCGGAGCCGCCGGACGGGCTCACCGTGCGCGAATCGGAGGTGCTGGTGCTGATCGCCGAGGGTCTCAGCAATCAGGAGATCGCCCGCAGGCTGCATGTCTCCACAGCGACCGTGAAGACCCACATCAACAACCTCTTCGCCAAGACGGGACTCAAGGACCGGGCGCAAGCCGTGCGTTACGCCTATGCGAAGGGTCTGGCGCGGCCACCAGCGGGTGACGTCACCTGATGGGGTGAAGCACGCGGGGAAGAAGAGTCGGGGATCTCCCCGTTCTGTCCATCCTTGGGCATGCAGTCAAGCAACGGTCGCGCGCGCCGCGGCGGGGGTGGGCCCGACAGTTCCGTCGAGGCCCAGGCAGGTCAACGCCCGGCCCCGGCCGAGGCGTCCACGGACGTGCGGTACGACGACCCCTGGTACGACGCACTCGCCTCGGGCTGGGGCGAGTCGGTCGCCGACAACAGGCTCGCTGCGGCCGGCGCGGAGCCGCGCCCGGAGCGGGCTGGTGGGGAAGTGGCCGACGTCTACCTGGAGGTGCAGCGGAGCGCCGCCTTCCAGGAGGTGCGCACTCGGTACCGGAGGTTCGTGGTGCCCGCGTTCGCGGTCTTCTTCACCTGGTACGTGGGGTACGTGGTGACGGCGACCACCGCGCCCGGGTTCATGGCTCGGCCCGTGGCGGGCGCCGTGAACGTGGCGATGCTCGCCGGACTCGGACAGTTCCTCAGTACCTTCCTGCTGACCTGGGGCTACGCCCGGCATGCCAGGCTCCGCAGGGACCGCGCCGCACTCGAACTGCGCTGGGACACCCAGGAGCTGGCCCGTGGCGCCCGCGGTGGTGCGTCGTGACCGACAACCATCAGACGCTGGCGTTGCTGCTGTTCAGCGGGTTCGTCGCGGTGACACTGGGGATCACGACCTGGGTGAGCCGCAACAGGCGTGGTTCGGCGGAGGAGTTCTACGCGGGCGGGCGGCTCTTCTCGCCGATGGAGAATGGTTTTGCCATTGCGGGTGACTACATGTCGGCCGCCTCCTTCCTGGGGATCTCCGGGCTGATCGCGCTCTTCGGCTACGACGGGCTGCTGTACTCGGTGGGCTTCCTGGTGGCCTGGCTGGTGGTGTTGTTCCTCATCGCCGAACTGGTGCGCAACTGTGGGCGGTTCACGCTCGCCGACGTGGTCGCGGCCCGGATGAGGGAGCGGCCGGTGCGGATCGCGGCGGGAACTTCCTCCATCACCGTGTCCGTTCTGTATCTGGTGGCGCAGATGGTGGGCGCCGGCAGCCTGGTCGCGCTGCTCCTCGGGCGGACAGGCGGGGCGGCACAGGCCTGGGCGGTCATCGGCGTCGGGGCGCTCATGGTGATTTATGTGTCGTTGGGAGGAATGCGGGCCACAACGTGGATCCAGATCGTCAAGGCGGTCCTGCTGCTCGGCGGCACCATCGCGCTCACGGTGCTCGTCATGATGCGGTTCCACGGCGACTTCGACCGACTGCTGCTGACGGCGGCCGAGCGCAGCGGTCATGGGGCGGCGTTCCTGGCTCCTGGGCTGAGGTACGGCGGTGACTGGACCGCGCGCTTCGACTTCATCAGCCTCGGGCTGGCCCTGGTGCTGGGCACGGCTGGGCTGCCGCACATCCTCTCCCGTTTTTACACCGTGCCCACCGCACAGGCGGCACGGCGTTCGGTGGTCTGGTCGATCGGGCTCATCGGGGGCTTCTACCTGATGACGATCGTCCTCGGCTTCGGAGCGGCGGCGATCGTCGGTCCCGAGGCGGTCCGCGGTTCGAACGCGGCCGGGAACACGGCGGTCCCCCTGCTCGCCCTCGACCTGGGCGGCGGTGCCGACTCCACCGGCGGAACGGTTCTGTTCGCGATCGTCGCCGCCGTCGCCTTCGCCACGATCCTCGCGGTGGTGGCTGGATGCACCCTCGCCGCCTCGGCATCGGTGGCCCACGACCTGTGCGCGTCACTGCGGCGCGCTGGCTCCGAGCCGCGCAGTGAGGTGGCCGTGGCGCGGATGGCGGCGGTCGGTGTCGGGGGCGTCGCGATCGCCCTCGGCCTGCTGGCCCGCGACCTCAACGTCGCCTTCCTGGTGGGCTTGGCCTTCGCCGTCGCCGCGTCCGCGAACCTGCCGGTGCTGCTCTACTCGCTGTTCTGGCGCGGCTTCACCACACGCGGCGCCGTGTGGGCCGTATACGGCGGGCTGATCCCGGCCGTCGTGCTCGTGCTGCTGTCGCCGGTGGTGTCGGGCAGCCCCGAGTCCCTCTTCCCGGCCGTGGACTTCCAGTATTTCCCATTGGAGAACCCCGGCCTCGTCTCGATCCCGCTGGGCTTCGTCACCGGCTGGCTCGGCACGGTCACCTCGGCCGAGGCCCCGGACGAGGCCAAGCACGCGGAGACCGAGGTGCGGTCCCTGACGGGGGCGGGGGCCGTGTAGGGGGCGCGGCCGCCATCCTCGTAGCGCGTCCGCCTCCAGAGGCCGGGGAGCGGCTGCTAGGGCGCCACCCAGGCGTAGCGGTGTTCGGGGCGGCCTGTATCGCCGTACTTCAGGGAGAGGCGGAGGCGGCCGGCTTGTTCCAGGTGGCGGAGGTAGCGCTGGGCGGTGGAGCGGCTCAGGCCGGTCTCGGCGGCGACCTCGTGGGCGGAGAGGGGGTGGTCCGCGCGGTGCAGTACCGCGCAGATCAGGTCGGTGGTCGGCTCCGAGTGGCCGCTCGGCAGCCCCGGTGACGACGGTGCCGGGGTGGTGCGCAGGGCGCCGAAGATCCGGTCGACCGTCTCCTGGCCGGCGATGCCGCGGCCGCCGACCCGGTCGACGGTGCGGCGCAGGGCGGCATAGGAGTCGAGGCGGCTGCGCAGCGCCGCGAAGGTGAACGGTTTCACCAGGTAGTGCAGGGCGCCCAGGCGCATGGCGGTCTGCACGGTGGTGACGTCATGGGCTGCCGTGATCATGATGACGTCGGTGCCGTGGCCCTGCTCCCGCATGCGGTGGACGAGCTGGAGACCCGTCTGGTCGGGCAGGTAGTGGTCGAGCAGGACCAGATCGATGGTGCCGCGTTCGACGGTGGCCAGGGCCTGGGCGGCGCTGTGCGCGCGGGCGGCGACCCGGAAGCCGGGAACCTTGCCCACGTACTTGGCGTTTATCTCAGCGACGCGGAAGTCGTCGTCCACGACCAGGACGTCAATCATCGGGCCTCTTTCCTTCAAGCCCAGGCGCGAAAAGCCCGTGTTTCAGCTCCGTTGTTGTAGCGCGAGCAAAACGAGCACAACAGGCCGTTGCAAGCAAAAGAAGCGCATGTGCCCACAAGGCTGCTGTCGTGGCCCGGGTCACACCTACTGTCCCCGGCCATGAGCGCAGACACCAGCCCCGCCATCGAGTTGCGGGGCGCGAGCAAGATCTTCAAGACCCCGTCGGGGGGTCTGCACACGGCCGTCAGGGGCCTGGACCTCACGGTTCGACGTGGCGAGTTCGTGGCCGTCGTGGGACCGACCGGCTGTGGTAAGTCGACCACGTTGACACTGGTCAGCGGCCTGGAAGAGCCCACTGAGGGCGAGGTTCTGGTCACCGGGCAGCCGGTCCGGGGCGTCGGCGACAAGGTCGGCTTCGTCTTCCAGCAGGACGCCACCTTCCCATGGCGCACGGTTCTGTCCAACGTCATGGCGGGCCCCCGTTTTCGGGGTGTGCCGAAGGCCGAGGCGAAGCAGAAGGCCCGCGAGTGGCTGGCCCGGGTCGGCCTCACCGCCTTCGAGGACCGCTACCCGCACCAGCTCTCCGGCGGCCAGCGCAAGCGCGTCGCGCTCGCCGCGACCTTCGTCAACGACCCCGAGATCCTGCTCATGGACGAGCCGTTCTCGGCCCTCGACGTCCAGACCAGGGCGCTGATGTCGGACGAGCTGCTGGAGCTGTGGGAGGGCACAGGCGCGTCTGTCGTCTTCGTGACCCACGACCTGGAGGAGTCCATCGCGCTGGCCGACAAGGTCGTCGTGATGACGGCGGGCCCCGCCACCGTCAAGCACGTCTTCGACATCGACCTGCCCCGGCCGCGCAAGGTCGAGTCCGTCCGCCTGGAGGCGCGCTTCATCGAGATCTACCGCGAGATCTGGGAGTCCCTCGGCGAAGAGGTCCGCATCACCCGCGAGAGGGGTGCCGCTCATGTCGCATGAGGTTCTCAGCACACCGGTCGTCGACACGGTCAAGACCCCGAACCGTGCCCAGTCACGGGCCCGCGCGGCCCGCAGACGCAAAGCCGTCGTCACCGCCGCGCGCGTGCTCCTCCTGATCGGCGTCCTGGGCCTGTGGGAGTTGCTCGCCCGGACCAAGACGATCGACCCGTTCAACTTCTCCATGCCCTCCAAGATCTGGGACCAGATCTACACCTGGGTCATGCACGGCACCGCGCTCGGTTCCCTGGGCGAACAGATCTGGTACACGCTGCACGAGGCACTGCTCGGATGGGTCATCGGTGTCGTCGCCGGTGTCGTGTGCGGCATCGCCCTGGGGCGGATCACCTTCCTCGCCGATGTCCTTGGTCCATACATCAAGGTGCTCAACTCCATCCCCAGGATCGTCCTGGCACCGATCTTCGTGATCTGGTTCGGCCTCGGGCCCGCCTCCAAGGTCGCGTCGGCCGTGGTCCTGGTGTTCTTCCCAGTCTTCTTCAACGCCTTCCAGGGTGCCCGCGAGGTCGACCGCAACCTGGTCGCCAACGCTCGCATTCTCGGTGCGAGCGACCGCCGGGTGACTCTTCAGGTGGTCATCCCCTCGGCCACCTCGTGGATTTTCACCAGCCTCCACGTGAGCTTCGGCTTCGCTCTCATCGGCGCCATCGTCGGTGAGTACATCGGCGCGACCAAGGGCATCGGACTGCTCGTCGCGCAGTCGCAGGGCACCTTCAACGCGGCCGGTGTGTACGCCGCGATGGTCATCCTCGCGGTCGTCGCGCTCGTCGCGGAGGGGTTGCTGACGTTCGCCGAGAGCCGCATCTTCCGGTGGAAGCCGTCGGGCTCCGACAGCTGAAGCCCTCGACCGAACCCTCGCTCCTGCTCGCTCCCCCTCACTCCCATCGCTTCTCCGGGTGCGTCTTCTGCCCGCACCGCCCTCTCACAAGGACGTGAACCGCCATGCGCAAGCCCGCCAGATACGCCGCCCTGGCCGCCGCCGGACTGCTCGCTCTCTCCTCACTCACCGCCTGTGCCAACGACGCGGCGAGCACCGCGTCCACCGGTTCCGGCAGCAAGGGCGACGGCAAGGGGACGAAGGTCAAGATCATGGTCGGTGGCCTCGACAAGGTCATCTACATGCCCGCGATCCTCACCCAGCGGCTCGGCTACTTCGACGCCGAGGGCCTCGACGTCGAGCTGCTCAGCGAACCTGCCGGCGTGCAGGCCGAGACCGCACTCGTCTCCGGTCAGGTGCAGGGCGCGGTCGGCTTCTACGACCACACGCTCGACCTCCAGGTGAAGGGCAAGGCTGTCGAGTCCGTCGTGCAGTTCTCGCACGCGCCCGGCGAGGTGGAGGTCGTCTCCAACAAGGCGGCCGACGACATCACCTCGCCCAAGGACTTCAAGGGCAAGAAGCTCGGCGTCACCGGCCTCGGTTCCTCGACCGACTTCCTCACCAAGTACCTCGCGGTCAAGAACGGCGTGGACGTCAGCGAGTTCACGCCGGTCGCCGTGGGAGCGGGCCCGACCTTCATCTCGGCGCTCCAGAAGGGCGCCATCGACGGAGGCATGACAACCGACCCGACCGTCGCGACGATCCTCTCCAAGCGGGCGGGCAAGATCCTCCTCGACATGCGCACGCCCGCCGGCTCGCTCGAGGCGCTCGGCGGGCCCTACCCGTCGTCAAGTCTGTACATGCAGACGGACTGGGTGAACAGCCACAAGGACACCGTCCAGAAGTTGGCCAATGCATTCGTCAAGACGCTCCAGTGGATGTCCACCCACAGCGCCTCCGAGATCGCCGACAAGATGCCCGCTGACTACTCGCAGGGCAACAAGGTCCTCTACGCGGCGGCGATCAAGAGCACCCTGCCGATGTTCACCAAGGACGGCGTCATGCCCAAGGACGGTCCCGAGACCGTCGAGAAGGTCCTCAAGGCGTTCAACCCGAACATCAAGAACGCCAAGGTGGACCTGAGCAAGACGTACACGACGGAGTTCGTCGAGAAGGCGGCCGGCTGACCGCTGCTCCCCGACGTACGGCCCTCACGCGCGGGTCGCCCACACGTAGCGGTGTTCCGGGCGGCCCGCGTCGCCGTATTTGAGGGTCAGCCGAGCCCTCCCCGTGCGCTCCAGGAGCTTCAGATAGCGCTGGGCGGTCTGACGGCTCACCCCGGTCCGGTCGGCGATCTCCTGGGCCGACAGGGGCCCCTCTGCGTTCATCAGGGACTGCCGCACGAGCTCCGCGGTGGTGGGGGAGTGGCCTTTGGGCAGCCCGGGCTCCGAAGACGCGGACAGCGCGCCGAAGATGCGGTCCACGTCGGCCTGTTCCGCCTCGCCGCCGCCGTCGAGGGTGCGGCGCAGCTCGGCGTACGCTTCCAGCTTGGCGCGCAGACCCGCGAAGTTGAACGGCTTGACCAGGTACTGCAGCGCCCCGTGCCGCATCGCTGCCTGCACCGTGGAGACGTCCCGCGCGGCCGTCACCATGATCACGTCGGTCTGGTGGCCGCGGCGGCGCATCTCCTGAACCATCTCCAGACCCGTCTCATCGGGCAGATAGTGGTCCAGGAGGATCAGGTCCAGTCGAGGCAGCGCCTCCAATTGCCGCAGCGCCTCGCCCGCGCTGTGCACCTCGGCGGCGACACGGAAGCCCGGCACCTTCTCGACGTAGGCGGCGTTGACCTGGGCGACCCTGGCGTCGTCGTCCACGACCAGGACCTCGATCATCGCGTCTCCTCCTCGGCAGTGTGCTTCGCGGGGGCGGTCAGCGCGGGTTCCAGGGCCGCTTCGGTCAGCGCCTCGGGCAGGACGACACTGAACTCCGCGCCGCCGCCGTCCGCCTCGGTCACGGCGATGCTGCCACCCTGCCGCTCGGCGAGTCTGCGCACCAGGGAGAGCCCGATCCCGCGCTTGCCGTGTGCCGGCGGCTTCTTCGTGGACCACCCTTCGGTGAAGACCAATTCTCGCTGCTCGGCAGGGATTCCGGGTCCCGTGTCCCGCACTCGCAGGACGGCGGTTCGTCCCTCGGAGCGCAGCTCGACCTCCACGCGCGCGTGCGGGGTGCCCGCGACGGCGTCGAGCGCGTTGTCCACCAGGTTGCCGACGACCGTGACCAGTCCTCTGGGGTCGATCAGCCGGTCCGGGAGCCGGGTGCGGTCCGAGACCCACAGGGCGACGCCACGCTCGGCAGCGACGGTGGCCTTGCCGACGAGCAGAGCGGCGAGCAGCGGGTCCTCGATCTTCTCGGTGACCTGTTCCGCGGTGGCCCGGTGGTCGCCGACCACCTCCCCGACGAACTCCACGGCGTCGTCGTACATCTCCAGCTCGAGCAGCCCGAGCAGCGTGTGCATGCGGTTGGCGTGTTCGTGATCCTGCGCGCGCAGGGCGTCGATGAGCCCGTGCGTGGAGTCGAGTTCACGGCCGAGCTGTTCCAGCTCGGTGCGGTCGCGCAGGGTGGCGACGGCGCCGCCGTCGTCGGTGGGCATGCGGTTGGTGACCAGTACGCGCTGTCCGCGCACGGTCAGCAGGTCCGTGCCGCTCACCCGGCCGGCCAGGACGTCGGCCGTGCGTCCCTCGCCGAGCGCCTCGTCGGGAGAGAGCCCGACGACCTCGTCGCCGATGTGCAGCAGACGTTGGGCCTCGTCGTTGAGGAGGCGGATCCGGCCGGCGCGGTCCAGGGCGACGACGCCCTCCCGGATGCCGTGCAGCATCGCCTCCCGCTCCGCCAGCAGTCCCGAGATGTCCGAGAAGGCCAGGTCTCGGGTCTGCCGCTGCACCCGGCGGGAGATCACCCACGCGGCCAGGGCGCCCACGGCCAGCGCACCGCCGGCGTACGCGAACAGCCCCGGGATGGCGTGGATCAGACGGGCCCGGACACTGTCGTACTCGATGCCGACCGAGACCGCACCGACGATGTGGCCCTCGCTGTCACGCAGGGGCACCTTGCCGCGGGCGGAGCGGCCCAGGGTGCCGCTGTCGATCTGCATGACCTCCTTGCCGGCCAGGGCCTGGCTGGGGTCGGTCGAGACGATGCCGCCGATCTGCTTGGTGTCCGTGTGCGACCAGCGCACCCCGCGCGTGTTCATCACGACCACGTACTCGGCTCCGCTGGCCTTGCGGATCCGTTCCGCCTCCCGCTGCACGGGCCCGTCGACCGACGGACGCGTGTTCTCGAGGTCCCCGGCGATCTGCGGCATGGCCGCGGTGGTCTGCGCGATCGCGAGGGCACGCCGCATCGCCTGGTCATCGAGTTGATGACTCAGCGGTGCGAGGAACAGTCCGGTCGCGAGCACCACGACTCCCGCGGCGATCGCCAGTTGCATCATCAGGATCTGTGAGAACACCCGGCGCGGCATGCCCAGGCGAAGGCGGCGGGCAGGGGGAGTGGGGCTCATACCCACGACGGTACGTGGGGGCGTGGGCCTTGCCGTAGGGGTGTGGCGTGGATCTCTCGGCCGCAGTGCGCGGTCGTCGTTTGCCCGAAGGCGTCAGCTCGCCAGCGCGGTGGCCGCCAGTTGACGCACCTCCACGACGTCCATCCGTCCGGGCGTCCCCAGCACCGACGCTCCGCAGCTCTCCGGGCGGGGCGGCAGGGACGCGCCCTGCGCCACGACGACCTGCCAGTGGCGCCCGTCCACGTGGGCGACGGTCACCTCCCAGCGCGGTGCGGCGCCGACCGTGCGTACGACGCTCAACGCGTCCGCCGCGTACTCGCCGACCGCCCCGCGCACGGCCAGCTCGGCCGCCTGACCGGGGCGGCCCCAGGTGGAGCGCCCGCGGCACCCCTCCACGACGAGTCGGCCCTCCTGCACGCCGTGCACGACCTCCTTGACGGTGTGCGCCGCGGCCCGGCCGTATGCGTAGCCGTACGGCAGGACGAGCACCGTCGGTGAGAATCGATGGCCACCCAGATGGGTGACCTCCCAGACGCCCGTCACACCTGACGCGGCGAGCTCGGCGGCCAGCGGCCGACCGAGGAGGGCGCAGCAGCGGTCGCGCTTGCCGTTGGTGCAGACGAGGGCGAGCGGGTCGCCCGTGTGGGGGCCGCCCTGCAGAACGGTGTCGAAGGAGCCGCGGTCACCCCTGCCGAGCGCGGCGAAATCGAGGTTCAGCAGCTGGCGCGGGTCGGTGATGGTTGCGCCATGCAGCCACACCCGGCCCGGGGTGGTGTGGGCCGCGTACACCCGGCGCAGGTGCGGTGTGCCGAAGTCCGCGTGCCGCCCGGGACGGCGGATGAGTGCGATGCGTACGCCCGTGTCCTCGGCGGCTGCCTCCAGGGCGCGCCCCAGCGCGGGGTCCAGGTGGCTCGAAGTGAGCGCCTTGGCGCCCCAGGGGCCGGGCTGTTCCAGGAGCAGCCAGGTACGCGCCGTCGCCGCGGTTCCGGAAACGGGCTCGTCAAGGTCCTGCGAGACGGTCGCACACGCACTCACAAAGGTGAGCCTAACCTGATTTCCGACGGGTTGCTTCCGGCCCTGCCGCCGCCCTACTCCGCGAGGGGCTGGGATGTCTGCGGCGAGACCTGGGAAGCCTCCGGCAGGGGCTGGGGCGGCGTCGGGCCCACGTAGTGCCCGCTCGGGCGCATACGCAGCGGGCGTTCGCCGTACTCCTCCAGGGCGTGCGCGATCCAGCCCGCGGTCCGGGCGACCGCGAAGATCGTCTCGCCCGCCGTGGAAGGCATGCCGGAGGACACCGTCAGGACGGCGAGGGCCAGGTCGACGTTGGCGTGCAGCGGTGTGTGGCGGGCGGTGGTGGCCACGATGTCCCGGGCTGCGGCGAGCGCGGGCGCGGCATGGGGGATCTCCGCCAGGAGGGCGAACAGGGCACGCGCGCGTGGGTCCTCGGCGGCATAGAGCCGCTGCCCGAGGCCAGGGATGCGACGCCCGGCCCGAAGTTCGTCCGCGATCACAGGGGCCGCGTCGCCGTGGTCGAGCACCTCGAGCAGCAGCCGGTGGGCGAGCCCGCTGGCCGCGCCGTGCAGGGGGCCCTCGATCACGCCCAGCCCGGCGGAGACGGCCGCGTAGGCGTGCGCACGGGCCGACGCGGCGACGCGGACCGCGAGCGTGGAGGCGGCCAGGTCGTGGTCGACCAGCAGGCCGAGGGCGGCGTCCAGGACGCGCAGTGACGCCTCGTCGGCGGGCCGCCCACTGAGCCGCGCCCACAGGCGGTGGGCCAGCGGGCCTTCGTCCCGGTGGCCGCGCCGCTGCGTCGGCAGGGAGGTCACGAGCGTGGGGATGAGGGTACGCGCGGTGCCGAGCACGGCGTCCTCGGACAGGTCGAAACGCAGTGGATCCGCCGCCGAGGCGGCGATCGCCGCGACCCGCAACCGGTCGGTGGGGCCAGTGTGTTCGGGCAGCGCGTCGACCGCGCGGCGGGCGACCGCCACCGAGGCCTCGGGCGCGGTGAAGGTGATGCCCGGGCGCAGCCGACCGGTCCACAGCCACTCGGCGATCTCCTCATAGGTGTGCCGCGCGGCCAGCTCGGTCGCGTCGACGCCCCGGAAGTAGTACCGGTCCTTCTCGATGAGAGTGATGCGTGTTTTTACGGCGAGTTCGCCGCCGGCCTGCGGACTCCCGCCGCTCTCCCGCCTGTTGCGCCGGGCGAGCGCCTCCACCTCCTGGGCGTCGAAGGTGCTGCCCCGCCCGCCGGGCACGCGTCGGCTACTGAGCTGACCCCGACTTACGTACGCGTACACGGTCTCGGGTTTCACGCCGAGCAGTTCGGCGGCCTCCTTCGTGCTGAGCCGTCGTTCCGGGTGGCCGGGGCCGGGTTCCAGGTCGCGCATGAGGGTCACCGTATCCATCCCAGAGGAATATTGATTCAATCAATATTGACAGTAATCGAGTCAAGCATGGACAGTCGAATCAAGTCCAGGGAGGAAATCATGTCCGTCAACAGGTCGGCAGCCGCTCTTGTCGACGTCCCGCGAGGACTCGCGGGCGTCGTCGTCACCGACACCGAGGTGGGTGACGTTCGGGGGCTCGAGGGCTTCTACCACTACCGCCAGTACTCGGCCGTCGAACTCGCGCAGACCCGCAGCTTCGAGGATGTCTGGCACCTGCTCGTCCACGGCGAACTGCCGGACGCCGCACGTGCCGCCGCCTTCGCTTTCGAGACCGCGGCCCTGCGCCGCCTGCCCGCCGAGGTACGCGCCGCCCTGCCCGGCATCGCGGCCGCCGGGCGGGACTCGGGCCCGCTCGCCGGGATGCGCACGGCACTGTCGCTGCTGGGCGCGGCGAAAGGCTTCCGTCCCGTGTACGACATCGACGCCGACCGGCGCCGCGAGGACACCGTGGTGGCGGCCGCGGCCGTACCGACGTTGCTCACCGCGCTGCACCGGTTGGGCCAGGGGCTCGACCCCGTGGAGCCGCGCGAGGACCTCTCGTACGCGGCGAACTACCTGTACATGTTGACCGGCACCGAACCGGACCATCAGCAGGCTCGGGCCATCGAGCACTACTTGATCTCAACTATTGATCATGGATTCAATGCGTCAACCTTCACGGCGAGGGTGATCGCGTCGACAGGCGCTGACGTCGCGGCCTGTCTCGTGGGCGCGGTCGGAGCGCTCTCGGGGCCCCTGCACGGAGGAGCGCCCAGCCGTGCGCTGGACACCTTGGATGCGATCGGCACCCCCGACCGCATCGCCCCCTGGATCCGTGAACGCGTCCTCGAGGGCGACCGCATCATGGGCTTCGGTCATGCCATCTACCGCACTGAGGACCCCCGCTCCCGCATGCTCCGTGAGATCGCCCAGCAGTTCGGCGGCCCCCGCGTCGACTTCGCCGTCGAGGTGGAGCGACAGGTCGAGGCCATCCTTGCCGAGCTGAAGCCCGGCCGTGAGCTGCACACGAACGTCGAGTTCTACGCGGGCGTGGTCATGGAGCTGTGCGGGCTGCCCCGCGAGATGTTCACGCCGACATTCGCGGCGGCGCGGGCGGTGGGCTGGAGCGCCAACATCCTGGAGCAGGCGGAGGACAGGAAGATCATCCGCCCGGTGGCGCGCTACGTGGGGCCCGGAGCGCCCGTGGCCGTGCCGGCGGCGGCCTGAGAAACACGTGTGGCCTGGTGCCGTTCTGGCGCCAGGCCTCATCGGAGACTCACCGAGCAGCGACGGGGTGCCGGGCTGCTCGCCGGACGGGCGCCCGGCTCACTCGACGGTTGCGCGTGTGCCGGGGATGGCGACGGTAGGGCTCAGGCGTCGGGGATGTCTGCCTTGGCGCGAATGAGGGTCTCCCGGCTCACGACCACGATTCGCTCGTAATCGGCACGGGAAGCATCGGCAGGCAGTTCTCGCTCAAGCGCCTCGGTGGCCTCGGTGCCGATGACGGCGAAGTTGCCGTCGCTCAGCTCGAACACGTCCGGGCAGTTGGCTCCAGAGGTACTGCCACGGGCGCTCGGAGGCACACCGATGCGGCGCACGATCTTCAAGGGTTACCGGTCCTTACAGAAGATTTGGGCACATGCTCGGCAGCACGTTACTGGGATACATGAGGTGTACGTGTCTCCATGGGCGAAAGTCACCCAGCCGGGTTGCCGGTGCGAAGGACTTGACCGGTGTGCCTTTCGGGCGGCGCGCAGTCAATCCGTCGGAGGCTCGCCCACCACCCACCACTCGTCCGTGTCAGCCTCGTCGAGGTCCTTGATCAGACCGTCGACCATCCGGCCGATCCTGGCCTCGTCGGACGAGTGCTTCAGAGTGGCGCGCTGACCTCTGGACGCCTCCCAGTACTCCCGCACGACAGGGCTCTGGAAGATCTCACGCAGACGCCCGTACAGCTCCTCCTGGTCGAGCATCCCGGCTCGGTAGAGGTGGTAGAGGTTGACGTACCAGGCGTTGGCGTAGAAGAACTGGCGTCGCTTCTCCGCCGGGATGCTCTGGTCGTAGGTGTCGATCACGGAAGCCAGGGAGGGGTCGTCGATCGCCTTCGCCAACAGTTCCCAGTGCATGCGCTGTTGGTGCGCCAGAGCCTTGCGCTGTGAGGCCAACTCCTCCAGTTTCAGCCTCCGCACCTCCATGCGCGCTTCCTCGAGCCGTCGTTGACGCGCGGCCAGCGTCAGTCCGGCGGTGACGAGCAACAGGCCGGCTGCGGCCGAGCCCAGCCTCCCCGCTGCATTCCTCTGTGTGGCCATGTCAACCCCCGAATCAGGCGGCCGTCCGCCGGTCGTCGGGGTGCGGGTGACTGAGGGGGACCGGCGAGTGGGCGGCGCTTGCCGTCTCCCAGGGTGCCGAGCGGCTCTGGTCGGCGGGGAGGCGGAGAGGAGGCGCACGGAAGGAAGTGAGGGTCGCACGCTCCGGCGCCATGCCCAACGTCTGCCCCGCCAGTGCTGCTAACAATCGTTCACTTCGCGGTGATTCTCCCGGCTCGTATCCTGGGACAGCATTCAATCCTCGTACGTGCGCCGGGACCGCGAGCCGGTGCACGCGTCGGTGTGAGAGAGGTCGCGCGTTGGGGCACAGCAGTCCGCAGCAGGTTCCGGTCGTCGTACTCGCCGGATTCCTCGGCTCCGGGAAGACGACTTTGCTCAACCACCTCCTCCACCACAGCGGCGGCAGCCGCATCGGAGCCCTCGTCAACGACTTCGGCGCCATCGAGATCGACGCCATGGCCGTGGCCGGCGCACTCGGCGACTCGACCGTCTCCCTCGGCAACGGATGCCTGTGCTGTGCCGTGGACGTCGGCGAGCTCGACGTCTACCTGGAGCGGCTCGCCAGCCCCGCCACCGGCATAGATGTCGTCGTCATCGAGGCCAGTGGACTCGCGGAGCCCCAGGAACTGGTGCGCATGGTGCTCGCCAGCGAGCATCCCGGGATCGTGTACGGAGGGCTCGTCGAGGTCGTCGACGCCGCCGAGTTCGACGACACCCGCGCCCGGCACCCCGAGATCGACCGGCATCTCGCCCTCGCCGACCTCGTCGTCGTCAACAAGCTCGACCGGGCTCCTGACGCCGAGCGCGTCCTCGGCCTCGTCCGGTCGCTCACGGACCGGGCCCCGGTCGTCCCCGCCCGGTACGGGCGGATCGACCCCGAGTTCCTCTTCGACTGCCGGCCGAGCGAGGAGCGCATCGGCCAGCTCTCCTTCGACGACCTCCACCAGGACTCCGGCGACGATCACGCCGGTCACCTGCACACCGCGTACGACAGCCTGTCCTTCGTCTCCGAGACGCCGCTCGACCCGCGGCGGCTGATGACGTTCCTCGACAGCCGGCCCGAGGGGCTCTACCGGATCAAGGGGTACGTCGACTTCGGACCGTACGACGTCCGCAACCGCTACGCCGTCCATGCTGTCGGGCGGTTCCTCCGCTTCTACCCGGAGCCCTGGGCGGCCACCGACGAACGCCTCACCCAGCTCGTCCTCATCGGCTCCGACATCGACGCCCCCGCACTCGGCAAGGAACTGGAGGCGTGCAAGAGCGACGCCCCACACGCCGACGAACACGGCATGTGGGGCGTCCTGCGCTACGTACGGGACCCCGACGACGACCGAGAAGGCCACCCGCACGAGGACGACGCACAGGTGGATCCCGACGACGAGGTTCTCGCCGACTAGGCGTGTTGTGAAAGTCCCGTCGTCCGCCCGCAGGGCAGGCGGGACTTTCACAACACGGGCTAGACCGGCCCGGCCACCACCCACACCGTCTTCGCGAGCGACACGCCGGAACCGTCCCGGCGCGGGTCCATCTCGGGGAGTTCGGCCGGGGTGCCGTTCTTCTGGGCCGCCCGGGCGGGCACATGGCCGGCCCAGGCCAGCGACAGACAGTCCTCGCCCTTAAGGAACCGCTGGCAGCGGACACCGCCGGTCGCGCGGCCCTTGCGCGGATACTGGTCGAACGGGGTCAGCTTCGCCGTGGTCTGGACGGAGTCGTCCAGTGTGCCGCGCGAGCCCGCGACCGTGAAGACCACCGCGTCCGCCGCCGGGTCCACCGCCGTGAAAGAGATGACCTTGGCGCCCTCGGCGAGCTTGATGCCCGCCACGCCACCCGCCGGCCGGCCCTGCGGGCGGACCTGGGAGGCCTGGTAGCGCAGCAACTGGGCGTCGTCCGTGATGAAGACCAGGTCCTCCTCGCCCGTGCGCAGCTCGACCGCGCCGACGATCCGGTCACCCTCCTTGAGGGTGATGACCTCCAGCTCCTCCTTGTTGGACGGGTAGTCGGGGACCACGCGCTTGACGACGCCCTGCTCCGTGCCCAGGGCGAGGCCGGGGGACGACTCGTCGAGCGTGGTCAGACAGACCAGCGTCTCGTCGTCCTCCAGGGAGACGAACTCCGTGAGCGGGGCGCCGCCCGAGAGGTTCGGGGCGGACGCCGTGTCCGGGAGCTGGGGCAGGTCGATGACGTTGATCCGCAGCAGGCGTCCCGCCGAGGTGACCGCGCCCACCTCACCGCGGGCCGTCGCCGGGACCGCGGAGACGATCACATCGTGCTTGACGCGCCGGGCGTCGGCGTCCTGCGTGAAGGGCTCGCCGTTCGCGGTACGGGCCACCAGGCCCGTCGAGGACAGCAGGACGCGACACGGGTCGTCCGCGACCTGGAGCGGCACGGTCGCCACCGGGGCGCCCGAGGACTCCAGCAGCACCGTACGCCGGTCGGTGCCGAACTTCTTGGCGACCGCGGCCAGTTCGGCGGAGACCAGCTTGCGCAGCTCCGTGTCCGACTCCAGGATTCGGGTCAGCTCCGCGATCTCCGAGTTGAGCCGGTCCTTCTCCGCCTCCAGCTCGATGCGGTCGTACTTGGTCAGGCGGCGCAGCGGGGTGTCCAGGATGTACTGGGTCTGGACCTCCGACAGCGAGAAGCGCTCCATCAGGCGCTCCTTCGCCTGGGCGGAGTTCTCGCTGGAGCGGATCAGTCGGATGACCTCGTCGATGTCGACCAGCGCCGTGAGCAGGCCCTCCACCAGGTGCAGACGGTCGCGCCGCTTGCTGCGGCGGAACTCGCTGCGGCGGCGCACGACCTCGAAGCGGTGGTCGAGATAGACCTCCAGGAGCTCCTTCAGGCCCAGCGTGAGCGGCTGGCCGTCCACCAGCGCCACGTTGTTGATGCCGAAGGACTCCTCCATCGGCGTCAGCTTGTAGAGCTGCTCCAGGACGGCCTCCGGCACGAAGCCGTTCTTGATCTCGATGACCAGGCGCAGGCCGTGCGCACGGTCGGTGAGGTCCTTGACGTCGGCGATGCCCTGGATCTTCTTCGAACCGACCAGGTCCTTGATCTTGGCGATCACCTTCTCGGGACCGACCGTGAAGGGCAGTTCTGTCACGACCAGACCCTTGCGGCGCGCGGTCACGGTCTCCACCGCCACCGTCGCCCGGATCTTGAACGTGCCGCGGCCCGTCTCGTACGCGTCCCGGATGCCCGCCAGGCCAACGATCCGGCCGCCGGTGGGCAGGTCCGGGCCGGGGACGTGCCTCATCAGGGTGTCGAGATCCGCGTTCGGGTGGCGGATCAGATGGCGGGCGGCGGCGATGACCTCGCCCAGGTTGTGCGGCGGCATGTTCGTGGCCATGCCGACCGCGATGCCCGACGCGCCGTTGACCAGGAGGTTCGGGAAGGCGGCGGGCAGGGCCACCGGCTCCTGCTCCTGACCGTCGTAGTTGGGCGTGAAGTCGACCGTGTCCTCGTCGATCGACTCGGTCATCAGGCTCGTCGCCGCGGCCTGGCGGCACTCCGTGTACCGCATGGCCGCCGGCGGGTCGTCGTTGCCCAGCGAGCCGAAGTTGCCGTGCCCGTCGACGAGTGGCACCCGCATCGAGAAGGGCTGGGCCATGCGCACCAGGGCGTCGTAGATCGACGCGTCGCCGTGCGGGTGGAGCTTGCCCATCACCTCGCCGACCACGCGGGCGCACTTCACATAACCGCGGTCGGGGCGCAGGCCCATCTCGTTCATCTGGTAGACGATGCGGCGATGGACCGGCTTGAGGCCGTCCCGGGCGTCGGGCAGGGCACGGGAGTAGATGACCGAGTACGCGTACTCGAGGAAGGAGCCCTGCATCTCGTCGACGACGTCGATGTCGAGGATCTTCTCCTCGTACGAGTCGTCGGGCGGCGGGGTCTTCGTGCTGCGGCGGGCCATCGCTGCCGGCTCCTCCTGTTTCCTGGTCGCTCGCCTACAGGGCGCTCACGTCGCCTTCGGCTCACTCATGGTTGAAGCGTTTGACGGGATCTGATGTGGACCATTGTGGACCGTGGCACTGACAACACGTGCCGGGACCCGGTGCGCAACGCTCGGCCGTCGCCGAGAGGCGCCGCGTGCGCCCACCGGGGCGGCCCTGCGGCACGACTGCCCGCAGGCTACGCCATCGCCGCCCGCAACCGGCTTCTCGCTCTCGGCGTACGACCTCCGGGAACTTCGCCGACCGTCCGCACGCTTGCATAAAGTGGCAGGACCAGCAGGAAATCCGCGGTCGGAACGACCGCTCCCGCGATCGAAGGGATGTACATGCCCATGGGTCACACGGCCACAGCCCAGGCAGGCTCCGGCGGCCTGACAGCGACCGAGCACCGCCTGGCCAACGGCCTGCGCGTGGTGCTCTCAGAGGACCACCTGACCCCCGTCGCGGCGGTGTGCCTCTGGTACGACGTCGGTTCGCGCCATGAAGTCAAGGGGCGCACCGGCCTGGCTCACCTTTTCGAGCACCTCATGTTCCAGGGCTCCGGCCAGGTGAAGGGCAACGGCCACTTCGAGCTGGTGCAGGGCGCCGGCGGCTCGCTCAACGGAACCACGAGCTTCGAGCGCACCAACTACTTCGAGACCATGCCCGCCCACCAGCTGGAGCTCGCCCTCTGGCTGGAGGCCGACCGCATGGGTTCCCTGCTCGCCGCCCTGGACGACGAGTCGATGGAGAACCAGCGGGACGTCGTCAAGAACGAGCGCCGCCAGCGCTACGACAACGTCCCCTATGGCACGGCCTTCGAGAAGCTCACCGCCCTCGCGTACCCGGACGGTCACCCGTACCACCACACGCCCATCGGCTCGATGGCCGACCTGGACGCGGCGACCCTGGAGGACGCGCGCGCGTTCTTCCGTACGTACTACGCGCCCAACAACGCGGTTCTGTCCGTGGTCGGCGACATCGACCCGGAGCAGACCCTTGCCTGGATCGAGAAGTACTTCGGCTCGATCCAGGGCCACGACGGCAAGCCCGCGCCCCGCGACGGCACGCTGCCCGACGTCATCGGCGCGCAGCTGCGCGAGGTCGTCGAGGAGGAGGTCCCCGCGCGCGCCCTGATGGCCGCCTACCGGCTGCCGCACGACGGCACGCGCGCGTGCGACGCGGCCGACCTGGCGCTCACCGTCCTCGGCGGCGGCGAGTCCTCCCGCCTCTACAACCGGCTCGTACGGCGCGACCGCACGGCGGTGGCGGCCGGCTTCGGCCTGCTGCGGCTGGCCGGGGCGCCCTCCCTGGGCTGGCTCGACGTGAAGACCTCCGGTGACGTCGAGGTGCCGGTCATCGAGGCCGCCATCGACGAGGAGCTCGCCCGGTTCGCCGAGGAGGGCCCCACGGCCGAGGAAATGGAACGCGCCCAGGCCCAGTTGGAGCGCGAGTGGCTGGACCGCCTCGGCACGGTCGCGGGCCGCGCCGACGAACTCTGCCGCTACGCGGTGCTGTTCGGCGACCCGCAGCTCGCCCTGACCGCCGTCCAGCGCGTGCTGGAGGTGACGCCGGAGGAGGTCCGGGAGGTCGCCAAGGCCCGCCTGCGCCCCGACAACCGGGCGGTGCTCGTCTACGAGCCGACCGCCGCCGAAGCCCCCGCCGATCAGGACGAGAACGAGGAGGCGGCCCAGTGACCGAGCTCGCCACGATGGACTTCCACCCCCAGCCCCAGGCGGGCGACGCGAAGCCGTGGGCCTTCCCGGCTCCGGAGCGCGGCACCCTCGACAACGGCCTCACGGTCCTGCGCTGCCACCGCCCCGGCCAGCAGGTCGTCGCCGTGGAGGTGCTCCTGGACGCGCCCCTGGAGGCCGAGCCGGCCGGCCTGGACGGCGTCGCAACCATCACGGCCCGGGCCTTCTCCGAGGGCACCGACAAGCACTCCGCCGAGGAGTTCGCCGCCGAGCTGGAGCGCTGCGGCGCCACCCTCGACGCACACGCCGACCACCCCGGCGTACGCCTCAGCCTCGAAGTCCCGGCCTCGCGCCTGGAGAAGGCCCTCGGTCTGCTCGCCGACGCCCTCAGGGCGCCCGCGTTCGCGGACAGCGAGGTCGAGCGGCTCGTCCGCAACCGCCTCGACGAGATCCCGCACGAGCTGGCCAACCCCTCCCGCCGCGCCGCCAAGGAGCTCTCCAAGGAGCTCTTCCCGGTCACGTCGCGCATGTCCCGCCCGCGCCAGGGCACCGAGGACACGGTCCAGAACATCGACTCCGCGGCCGTACGCGCCTTCTACGAGAAGCACGTCCGCCCCGCCACGGCCACCGCCGTGGTCGTCGGCGACCTCACCGGCGTCGACCTGGACGCGCTCCTCGGCGACACCCTGGGCGCCTGGACGGGCTCCTCGGCCCAGCCGCGGCCCGTGCCCGCGGTGACCGCCGACGACACCGGCCGTGTCGTCATCGTGGACCGCCCCGGCGCCGTCCAGACACAGCTGCTCATCGGGCGCATCGGCCCCGACCGGCACGCGCGCGTGTGGCCCGCGCAGGTGCTCGGCACGTACTGCCTCGGCGGCACCCTCACCTCCCGCCTGGACCGCGTGCTGCGCGAGGAGAAGGGCTACACGTACGGTGTGCGGGCGTTCGGGCAGGTCCTGCGCTCGGCCCCCGACGGCTCGGGCGCCGCGATGCTCGCCATCAGCGGTTCCGTCGACACCCCGAACACCGGCCCCGCCCTGCAGGACCTCTGGACGGTGCTGCGCACGCTCGCGGCGGAGGGTCTCACCGACACCGAGCGCGATGTCGCCGTGCAGAACCTCGTCGGGGTGGCGCCGCTGAAGTACGAGACCGCCGCGGCCGTCGCCAGCACGCTGGCCGACCAGGTCGAGCAGCACCTGCCGGACGACTACCAGGCGACGCTGTACCAGCAGCTGGCCGCGACGGGCACCGTGGAGGCCACCGCGGCCGCCGTGAGCGCCTTCCCGGTGGACCGCCTGGTCACCGTCCTCGTCGGTGACGCCGCGCAGATCAAGGAGCCCGTCGAGGCCCTCGGCATCGGCGCCGTCACGGTGGTGTCCGCCGAGTAGCGGCACACACGAGCGGCGGAACGCAGGGGCCCCTGGAGACGGAAACGTCTCCAGGGGCCCCTGATGTCCGAATTGGGGGAGAGGTTGCCTGTCTGGCCTGTGGGATGCGCTACAAAAGCCGTGATCCGTTTGAGGATTGAAAGTGGTCCCGCTTAGCGTCATCCGGGCTGTTCGTCGGGCAATGCGTCGCAACCGCGGCACCGGACAGTCATCGCCGAGTCCCCGTACGGCGCGAGCCAGGGGAGCCGGGGACCCAACTAGGCAGTCCCTGGGGTGAATCGGACGCCCGCGCGTGTCGCGAGGGGGCCCGTAGGAGACCTTCCTGCTCCGAACCCGTCAGCTAACCCGGTAGGCGAGAAGGAAGGAAAGGACCACTCATCTTCATGGCGTTCACCTGCGCCACCGGGAAGCACCGTCGTCCCAGCCGCATGAAGCGCACCACCGCCCGCGCCGCGGGCGTCGCCGCGCTCGCCACCACCGGAGTCATCGGCACCCTGAGCGCACCGGCGCTCGCCGCCGACACTGCCGTCGAGCAGACCGGCCTGATGCCCGTCGTCACCGTCGGCGACGCGGTCGCCGACCGGGTCGACGCCCAGGCCGCCGCCCAGAAGGAGGCCGCCCAGCTGAAGGCGGCTGAGGAGGCCGCGCGTAAGAAGGCCGCCGCGGAGGCCAAGAAGGCGCGCGAGGAGGCCGAGCAGGTCCGCGCGGCCAAGGCCCGTGCCGTGCGCGCCGCCGAGCGCAAGCGCCTCAACGCCTTCGTGGCGCCGATCTCCGGCTCCTACATCTCCACCGGCTACAAGTCCGGCGGCTCCCTGTGGTCCTCCGGCAGTCACACCGGCGTCGACTTCCACGCCGCGAGCGGCACCACGGTGCACGCGGTCGGCTCCGGCACCGTCGTGCAGACGGGTTGGGGCGGCTCCTACGGCAACCAGGTCGTGATCAAGATGAGCGACGGCACGTACACGCAGTACGGCCATCTGTCGTCCATCGGCGTCTCGGTGGGCCAGCAGGTCACCCCGGGGCAGCAGATCGCCCTGTCCGGTGCGACCGGCAACGTGACCGGCCCGCACCTGCACTTCGAGGCCCGTACGACTCCGGAGTACGGCTCGGACATCGATCCGGTCGCCTACCTCCGCCAGCACGGCCTGAACGTCTGACGACAGACCGCAGAACATCCCGCGGCCCCGGCTCCCCGAGCCGGGGCTTTCGCGTTTTCAGGGACCCCGCTGTCCAAAAAATATCCATGGATTCCGGCCCGCCATCGGAAATTCCGGCTCATTGCAATAGAGTCACTGACCACACGTCCATCGTCGACGTTTCACGGGGATTAAGGCGGAGGTCGGTCATGCGTATTCCGGCGCATTCGGTATGCACGGCCATCCGGGACGACATCGTCGCGGGTGTCTACGAGCGCGGTAGCCGGCTCACCGAGGAACTCCTCGCGCGCCGCTACGGCGTCTCTCGCGTCCCCGTGCGGGAAGCCCTGCGCACGCTGGAGGCCGAGGGCTTCGTGGTGACCCGGCGGCACGCGGGCGCGTGCGTCGCCGAACCCACCGAGCAGGAGGCCGCCGACCTGCTGGAGATGCGCATGCTCCTGGAGCCGCTCGGTGCCTCCCGGGCCGCCCAGCGGCGCTCCGAGGCCCACCTGAAGGTGCTGCGCGGGCTCGTCAGGCTGGGCCAGGAACGGGCCAGACGGGGCAACAGCGAGGACCTGCGCTCCTTGGGGAGCTGGTTTCACGAGACGCTCGCCCAGGCCTCCGGCAGCCATGCGATGACCTCCACGCTGACTCAGCTGCGCCACAAGATCGCCTGGATGTACGCGGTGGACGCCCCGGCCGACCCCGTGGAGTCCTGGGCGGAGCACGGCGCGATCGTGGACGCGGTGGCGCGCGGCGACGGCGAGCGCGCGCGGACGATCACGGCGCTGCACACCGAGCGCGCGACCGCCGCGCACCGGCTGCGCTTTTTGGGCGGGGAGCGCCCGGAGCGTGTGAGGACTTCGCAACATCCCGTAAACATGTCGGGCCAGCGGCATTAACACGGGGGCCGTATACAAAGGGGGGATATTCGGTGGGGACATATTTCCGCTGCCCTTTTTTCGGCGCGCCGAGAATTTCCGGTCGCGCGTCCGGGTGTGCCCGCGGTAATTCCTCCTGAAAGCGTCGTGAGAAACGGCGAAGCCGCGCCGCCCGGAAGGGGCGACGCGGCTTCGCGCGTGCTGCGAGCGACGCTCACACGGTCTCGGGCAGCTCCTCGAGGCCTTCGGAGACCAGCTTCGCCAGACGGTCGAGCGCGGCGTCCGCGCCCTCGGCGTCGGAGGCGAGGACGATCTCCTCGCCGCCCTGGGCGCCCAGGCCGAGAACGGCCAGCATGGAGGCCGCGTTGACGGGGTTGCCGTCGGCCTTGGCGATCGTCACGGGGATGCCTGCGGCCGTGGCGGCCCGGACGAAGATGGATGCGGGGCGGGCGTGGAGGCCCTCGGCCCAGCCGACGTTGACGCGGCGCTCAGCCATGTGATGCTGCCCTTCGGTGCTCAGGTTGTCTAGACCAGTGTTCCACACGTGAAGCGTGACAGGAACGGTCCTGCGTCCCGTTCCCCATGTGGTCGTCGAACCTCGGCCTCGATCCGACTTCCGTCCTCCACAGACTGCCTCGCGCCCCTGTCGAGCGCTAGCCGTACTCTGGGCCCCATGCAGAGCGCGTCGGACCGGCACGAGTACCCCGCCCACTGGGAGGCCGACGTGGTGCTGCGCGACGGCGGCACCGCACGCATCCGCCCCATCACCGTTGATGACGCCGAGCGCCTGGTCAGCTTCTATGAGCAGGTCTCGGACGAGTCGAAGTACTACCGCTTCTTCGCGCCCTACCCGCGCCTGTCCGCCAAGGACGTCCACCGCTTCACGCACCACGACTTTGTGGACCGGGTGGGACTCGCGGCCACGGTCGGCGGCGAGTTCATCGCCACCGTACGCTATGACCGCATCGGCGCCGACGGCATGGCCGCCTCCGCCCCCGCCGACGAGGCCGAGGTCGCCTTCCTGGTCCAGGACGCCCACCAGGGGCGCGGCGTCGCCTCCGCCCTCCTCGAACACATCGGAGCGGTCGCGCGCGAGCGTGGCATCCGCCGCTTCGCCGCCGAGGTGCTGCCCGCCAACACCAAGATGATCAAGGTGTTCACGGACGCCGGGTACACCCAGAAGCGCAGCTTCGAGGACGGCGTCGTACGCCTGGAGTTCGACCTCGAACCCACCGAACGCTCACTCGCGGTGCAGTACGCGCGCGAGCACCGCGCCGAGGCGCGGTCCGTGCAACGGCTGCTGACGCCCGGTTCCGTCGCCGTCGTCGGCGTCGGCCGCACGCCCGGCGGTGTGGGCCGCAGCGTCCTCGGCAACATCCGGGACGCCGGGTTCACCGGACGCCTGCACGCCGTGAACAAGGCGTTCCCCGAAGAGCTGAAGGAACTCGACGGGGTGCCTGCCCACCGCTCGGTGCGGGACATCGACGGACCCGTCGACCTCGCGGTCGTCGCCGTGCCCGCCGACCATGTGCTCGAGGTCGTCGCCGAGTGCGGTGAGCACGGCGTCCAGGGGCTTGTCGTGGTCTCCGCCGGATACGCCGAGAGCGGCCCCGAAGGACGCGAGCGTCAACGCCAACTCGTCCGGCACGCACGCGCGTACGGCATGCGCATCATCGGGCCGAATGCCTTCGGGATCATCAACACCTCCCAGAGCGTACGGCTGAACGCCTCCCTCGCCCCCGAGATGCCCCGCCCCGGGCGCATCGGACTGTTCGCCCAGTCCGGCGCCATCGGCATCGCACTCCTCTCCCGGCTCCACCGCCGCGGGGGAGGCGTCACCGGAGTGACCGGCGTGTCCACCTTCGTCTCGTCCGGCAACCGCGCGGACGTCTCCGGCAACGATGTCCTCCAGTACTGGTACGACGACGCCGACACCGACGTCGTCCTCATGTACCTGGAGTCCATCGGCAACCCGCGCAAGTTCACCCGCCTCGCACGCCGTACGGCGGCCGCCAAGCCGCTGGTCGTCGTGCAGGGCGCCGGTTCCGCTCCACAAGGGCACACCGTACGGGCGACGCGGTTGCCGCACGCGACGGTGTCCGCGCTGCTCAGGCAGGCCGGGGTGATCCGGGTGGACACCATCACGGAGCTCGTCGACACCGGGCTGCTGCTCGCACGCCAGCCGCTGCCGACAGGCCCGCGCGTGGCGATCCTCGGGAACTCCGAGTCCCTGGGGCAGCTGACGTACGACGCGTGTCTCTCCGAGGGGCTTCGGCCGTTGCCGCCGTTGGACCTGACGACAGGCGCGTCGGCGGAGGACTTCCGGGTGGCGCTGGCGCGGGCGTTGGCCGACGAGACGAGCGACGCGGTGATCGTGACGGCGATCCCGGCGATCGGTGAGGCGTCGCCGAGGGACGCGGAGCTGGCGGAGGCGCTGCGCACCGCTGCTGCGGCGGCGCCTGCCAAGCCGGTTCTGGTGGTGCACGTCGAGTTGGGCGGGCTTGCGGAGGCATTGTCGGCCGCTGCCAGTACCGCACCACAGGCCGGTGCGAACGCACCCGGCATCGTGGGCGGCGCCCACCCGTTCCGCCCCTTGGACCGATGGGCCACCGCGGCACCGGAACCATCGGCCACCCCGGCCGACTCCCGTCTCATCCCCGCCTACCCCGCCGCCGAACGCGCCGTTCGCGCGCTTGCCGAGGGCGTGAAGTACGCCCAGTGGCGGCGCGATGCCGCCCAGCCCGGGAAGGTGCCCGAGTACGAGGACATCGACGAGAGGGGGGCCGCCGAGAAGATCGGCGGGCTGCTCGCGCGCGGGCAGGGCCTCACGCTCGGCACGGAGGCGACGTGCGAGCTGCTGCGGATGTACGGCGTCCACGTGCACCGCGCGGTGGCCGCACCCACCGCCGAGGACGCTGTCGCCGCCGCGCGCACCCTCGGCTACCCCGTGGCCCTCAAGGCCACCGCCCCACACCTGCGCCACCGCGCCGACCTGGGCGGCGTACGGCTGGACCTCGCCGACGAGGAGCAACTGCGACGGGCCTACACCGAGTTGACCGGTCTGTTCGGGAAGCCGGAGGAGCTGCGGCCGGTCGTGCAGAGGATGGCCCCGCGCGGGGTGGACACGGTTGTCCGCGCGGTCATCGACCCGGCGGCCGGCGCGGTGGTCTCCTTCGGACTCGCCGGTGCGGCCTCCCAGCTGCTCGGGGACATGGCGCACCGGCTCGTGCCCGTCACCGACCGGGACGCGACCTCGCTGATCCGCTCGATCCGGACGGCGCCGCTCCTGTTCGGCTGGCGCGGCTCGACCCCCGTCGACACGCCCGCGCTGGAGGAGCTGCTGCTGCGCGTCTCGCGGCTGGTCGACGACCATCCGGAGGTCGTCGCGGTCACCCTGGAGCCGGTCGTCGTCGCCCCGCGCGGTCTGAGCGTGCTCGGCGCCTCCGTACGCCTGGCGCCACCCCCGGCCCGCGACGACCTCGGCCCTCGGACACTTCCCGTGTACTGAGCGGCGACGAGCGGTCCCTCGCAGTCAGTGCACCCCCGTAGGATGGACGACATGGCCAAGACCAGTACGACGACCCAGGGGCTGCGAGCGGCGATCGAGCGCAGCGGCTACTACCCGGCCCTCGTGGCCGAGGCGGTGGAGACCGCCGTGGGCGGTGAGCCCATCCGGTCGTACCTGGTCCACCAGGAGACGACGTTCGACCAGAACGAGGTGCGGCGGCACGTGACCGTGCTGGTCCTCACCGGCAACCGCTTCATCGTCAGCCACACCGACGAGCAGGCCGCCGACAGCACCTCCCCGACGCCGTACGCCACCACGTCCACGGAGTCCGTGAAACTCAGCCGGATCTCCTCGGTCGTCGTCAGCCGTGTGGTCGCCAACCCGGAGTCGTACACGCCGGGCACGCTGCCCCGCGAGGTGGTGCTGACCATCGGCTGGGGCGCCGTCTCCCGCATCGATCTGGAGCCCGCCGCCTGCGGGGACCCCAACTGCGAAGCCGACCACGGCTACGCGGGTAACTCGACCGCGGACGACCTCAGCCTGCGTGTCAGCGAGGCCGGGGACGGCCCCGAGACGGTGCGCCAGGCCCTCGCCTTCGCGCAGTCGCTCTCCGAGGCGACCGCGGACCAAACCCGCTGATGGTCCAGTCCGTCCCCTGGGACCACCCGGAACCTCTCGCCCTCGGCTCCGCGCCGCTCCCCGAGTACGGCAGCGGCTCGCTCGCCGACCTGCTGCCCACGCTGGCCGCGGGCATGGGCGTACCGGCGATGAAGGCCGCCATCCAGGAGCTCACCCCCGCCGACCGGAACTGCGTGTTCCTGATCGACGGCCTGGGCTGGGAGCAGCTGAAGGCACACCCGGACGAGGCCCCCTTCATGACCTCGCTCCTGGCGAGCTCCCGTGGAGGCACCGGCCGCCCGCTCACCGCCGGCTACCCGGCGACCACCGCGACCTCCCTCGCCTCCGTCGGCACCGGCCTCCCGCCGGGCGCGCACGGCCTGCCCGGATACACGGTCCGCAACCCGGCCACCGGCGAGCTGATGAACCAGCTGCGCTGGCAGCCGTGGACGTCGCCGCGCGTCTGGCAGCCGTACCCCACCGTCTTCCAGCTGGCCGATCAGGCGGGCATCCACGCCGCCCAGGTGTCGTCCCCCACCTTCGAGAACACCCCGCTCACCAAGGTCGCGCTCAGTGGCGGAACGTTCCTCGGGCGGCTGGCCGGCGAGGAGCGCATGGACCTCGCGGCCGAACAACTGGCCGCCGGTGACCGCTCCCTCGTCTATACCTACTACGCCGAGCTCGACGGCGCCGGCCACCGCTACGGCATGGAGTCGGACACATGGCGCGGCCAGCTCATGTACGTCGACCGGCTCGTCCAGCGCCTGGCCGAGCAGCTGCCGCCGCGCACCGCGCTCTACGTCACCGCCGACCACGGCATGGTCGACGTGCCCTTCGACGAGCAGCACCGCATCGACTTCGACGAGGACTGGGAGTTGCGCGCCGGAGTCGCCCTGCTGGGCGGCGAGGGCCGCGCCCGCCACGTCTACGCGGTTCCGGGCGCCGAGAACGACGTCGTGACCTGCTGGCGCGAGGTGCTCGGCGAGCAGTTCTGGGTGGCCTCACGGGACGAGGCGATCGCGGCGGGCTGGTTCGGTCCGCCCGACCGTTTCGACGAACGCGTGTACGCCCGTATCGGTGACGTGGTCGCGGCCGCCCACGACGACGTCCTGCTCATCGCCTCGGAGCGGGAGCCCAAGGAGTCGGCGATGGTCGGCAACCACGGTTCCATGACCCCTGCCGAGCAACTGATTCCCCTGCTCGAAGTACGCTCCTGACCTACACGCCTCCTCACGCCCTCTTCGCCGAAAGGTGCTCAACTCGCCATGCCCGAGCTGGTCTTCTTCTCCGGAACCATGGACTGCGGGAAGTCGACGCTGGCTCTCCAGATCGAGCACAACCGCTCCGCGCGCGGTCTGCAGGGTGTGATCCTCACCCGCGACGACCGCGCGGGCGAGGGCAAGCTGTCCTCGCGCCTCGGCCTGGTCACCGACGCGGTCGAGGTCGAGGACGGACAGGACCTCTACGCGTACATCGTCGACCACCTCTCCCACGGCGGCCGCGCGGACTATGTGATCGCGGACGAGGCGCAGTTCCTGGCGCCGGAGCAGATCGACCAGCTCGCGCGCGTGGTCGACGATCTGAGCATCGATGTGTACGCCTTCGGCATCACGACCGACTTCCGCTCCAAGCTGTTCCCCGGCTCCCAGCGCCTCGTGGAACTCGCCGACCGGGTCGAGGTGCTCCAGGTCGAGGCCCTGTGCTGGTGCGGCGCCCGCGCCACCCACAACGCCCGCACGGTAGGGGGCGTCATGGTCGTCGAGGGCGCCCAGGTCGTCGTCGGCGACGTCAACCAGGCGGACGCCATCGGCTACGAGGTGCTGTGCCGTCGGCACCACAGGCGCCGCATGACAGCCGCCTCGGCCCGCGCGGCGGCCTTGTCGCCGGACGTGCTGCCGGTGTCCTCGGTCTCCTAGAACGCCGCTGCGGGCGACGGCGCCCTCGGCGTCAGCGGGGCCCCTGGATCAGGGAGAAGCGGGCGCCCTCCGGGTCGGCCACGGTGGCCACGCGACCGTGGGCGCTGTCGTGGGCCCCTTGAAGGACATGCCCGCCCAGGCCGACGAGTCGGTCCAGCGCCTCGTCCGTGTCCGCCACTTCGAAGTACGTCAGCCAGTGCGGCCCCCGCTCCCGGGGCAGGGCGTGGCCCACGCCGTGGACACCGGCGACCGGGCGGCCGTCGACGTGCAGGGTGACGTAGTCGAAGTCGGCGGAGACCACCGGCTCCTCCTCGTAGCCGAACACCGTCTTGTAGAACTTGGTGACGCTCACGGTCTCGGAGGTCAGCAGTTCGTTCCAGGCGGGCGTCCCGGGCACGCCGGTGACACGGATGCCACCGTGTGCCCCCGCCTGCCAGATGCCGAAGACGGCGCCCGAGGGGTCCGAGCCGATCGCGAGGCGCCCGGCCTCGGCGGCGTCCAGCGGTCCGACGCCGATGGTGCCGCCGCACAGCCGTACCGTTTCAGCCGTCAGGTCCACGTCGTCGGAGGCGAGGTAGGGCGTCCAGGCGATGGGGAGATGCCGGTCGGGGGGAAGTTGCCCGATGCCGGCCACTTCGCGGCCGTCGAGCAGGGCTCTTACGTAGGGCCCGAGTTGTTGAGGGCCGGGCTCGAACTCCCAGCCGAACAGCTCACGGTAGAACTCCTGGGTCGCGGCCAGCCCGTGCACCATCAGACTCACCCAGCAGGGCGTGCCGGGCACGTACCTGGCGTGCGCCTCGTCGTTCAGGCCGGCCGACCTCCGTGCCTCGGTCATCGTCACTCTCTTCTCGGCCCCTCGCGGTGGCCGCGTTTTCGCTTCCGCTGTCCGGACCCCGTGCCGATGCTCGCAGCACCCGTGGTGCCGGGTGCTCGGGCGTGCCGCCGGTATGCCGCCCCGTGACCGTAGAGTGCCCTGTGTGCGGTTCCCGGTCCGTTTCCGCGCGCTTGCCGACGGGTGTCGATCGGCTGTACCGCACGTGCCCGATACGGTACGCCCCGTGATCGGGCCTGTCCGGCGGAGCAGAGTAACCGGACCTGGACGATGCGGCCACCCCGTGCGCGAGGATGGGGCCATGAACGCCATCATCTCCGCATCCGAACTCGAGGGCGCCCTGACGGGGGAGAACCCACCGGTGCTGCTCGACGTCCGCTGGCAGCTCAGCGTGGCCAAGGCGGCCGGGGAGCCGCCCTTCGACGGCCGGGCCGAGTACGAGGCCGGGCACATCCCCGGCGCGGTCTACGTGGACCTGGACCGGGAGCTGGCCGGCCCGCCCGGCGAGCGGGGCCGCCATCCCCTGCCCGACGTGGCGGAGTTCGGCGCGGCCATGCGCCGGGCCGGTGTGTCGGCCGCGACGCCGGTCGTCGTGTACGACGGCGGACAGGGCTGGGCGGCGGCCCGCGCGTGGTGGATGCTGCGCTGGACGGGTCACCCGGACGTGCGGGTCCTCGACGGCGGGTTGCCGTCCTGGCAGGAACAGTTGTCGGTGGAGGTGCCCACGCCCGCCGAGGGCGACTTCGAGCCGGTGCCCGCGCCCGCGGACCTGCTCGACGCCGATGACGCCGCGGCGCTGGCCCGCGCCGGAGTGCTCCTCGACGCGCGCGCGGGGGAGCGGTACCGCGGTGAGGTGGAGCCGATCGACCGGGTCGGCGGCCACATTCCGGGGGCGGTCTCGGCGCCCACCACCGAGAACGTGGGGTCGGACGGCCGGTTCCTGCCCGTCGAGGAGCTGAGGGCGCGTTTCAAGGCGCTGGGGGCCGGTGACGGCACCGAGGTGGGTGTCTACTGCGGTTCGGGCGTGTCAGGGGCGCACGAAGTGCTGGCGCTGGCCGTGGCCGGGGTGCCGGCGGCGCTCTACGTCGGCTCCTGGTCGGAATGGTCCTCGGACCGCTCCCGACCGGTCGCCGTGGGACCCGATCCCCAGTAGCGGCGGCAACACAAGCGGACGGGGCCCGCGTCGACTTCGGCGCGGGCCCGTCGTCCTCGTACGGTCGGCTACTCCTGCTTCTTGCGCCGGGTGCCGAACACGATCTCGTCCCAGCTGGGGACCGCGGCCCGGCGACCGGGGCGGACGCCGTCCGCCTCGGCCTGGCGGTCGGTGGAGCCGACCAGCCGGTCGCGGTGGCTGCCGACCGAGCGGGGCATGAGCACGTCCGCGTAGGCGGAACCGGCGGAGGCGGCGGGAGCCGGGGGCTCCTCCTCGGCGGCGACCGGCTCGTCGGGCGGTTCCTCCGAGGTCTCCACCGGGCGCTCCGGGACGACCAGGTCGCCTCTGAAGCTCGGCACGGCTTCCAACAGGCTGGTCAGCGAGTCCCGTTCACCCGTGCTCTCCTCGGCCGGCTCGGACGCCTGCGCCGGCAGACTCGGCCGGTCGGGGGCGCGATCGAGCGTGCGGTCGCGCGGCAGCCGGGCGATACGCGGTACGAACGGAAAACTGGGCTCGGGTGCGGCGAGGTCATCGGACTCGCCGATCAGTGAGCGTGCCTCGTCGTCGACGGCCTGGACGAGTCTGCGTGGCGGATCGTAGGTCCAGCTCGCCGAGTGCGGTTCACCCGCGACCAGGTAGACCAGCAGGACCTCCCAGGTGCCGTCGTCGCGGCGCCAGGAGTCCCACTGCACGGTGTCCTTCTCGGCGCCACGCAGCAGCAGTCGCTCCTGGACGGCCTCGCCGAGTTGGGGTCCGGCGTTCTCGCCGGGGCGGCGGACGGGTGTCTTGCGGGCCCGCTCGGCCATGAACGCCCGCTCGGCCAGCACGGGGCCCTCGAAGCGGCGTACGCGATCGACGGGGATGCCGGCCATCTGGGCGACTTCTTCCGCCGTCGCGCCAGCACGTATCCGCGCCTGGATGTCACGGGGGCGGAGATGGCTCTCCACCTCGATCTCGATCTGGCCGAGGCGGGGACGGTCGCCGCGGACGGCGGCGCGCAGACGCTCGTCAATCGGAAGCGTGTACTCCGTGCTGTCCGCAGCCTTCAGCACCAGCCGTGTGCCGTCATTCGAGACGGCCACGACACGCAGTTCGGGCATGGGGACCTCCCGGGTGGTGCCTGCCGACGTCACGTGCGTCGCTGCTTCCGCTAGTCGAGTGTGGCCTGCCCGGGTGCAGCCTGCCACAACCTTGCCGAGTTGCCCGGCGTGTCGGGCACGGGCCCTGGATCGCCGTTATGGCACGGTTACCTATTCGCAACGCTAAGTGACCAACTCCGTCACCCTGTGCAACTAGCCCCCCTCCCGGCGGTCCAGCAAGGCCCGGGACACCCTGGTGGGAGACCGGGCCCAGGGCTCGCAACAGTACTCCATTCGGGCCACGTGCGTGGATTGGCGCGCCGCCCAACTTCTCGCAAGACATGGGGCCCGGCCGTCTGTCACGTGATTTTCGAGATCTTGAAAGTGGCGTACTTCACGCAATCGACAGAAACGGAGCGATCGTTGCCCCCTGGGTAATTCCTCACGCCCCCTCGGCTTCCCCGCGCCCCCTCGACTCATGCGCGCCCCTCTTGGCCCTTCTACGCCCCCAGGACCCTGCGCAAGTAGTCGTTCTGGAACCGCCGGTCGGGGTCGAGCCGGTCCCGCAGTGCCCTGAACTCGCCGAAGCGTGGATACACCCCCGCGAAGTAGTCCGCGTCCCGCGTGTGCACCTTGCCCCAGTGCGGCCGACCCTCGTGCGCGGTGAAGATGCGCTCCGCGGCCGTGAAATACCCCTGGTAGGGCGTGCCCTTGGCCATGTGGACGGCGATGTAGGCGCTGTCGCGCCCGGAGGCCGTGGACAGGGTGATGTCGTCGCCGGGAGCGGTGCGCACTTCGACCGGGAAGCTGACCCGCAGGGGGGAGCGGTCGACCATGGCCTTCAACTCGCGCAGCGCCTCGGTCACGGCCTCGCGCGGGACGGCGTATTCCATCTCCACGAACCGCACCCGGCGCGGAGAGGTGAACACCTTGTAGGGAATGTCGGTGTAGGTGCGCGCGGACAGGGCCTTGCTTGAGATCTGGGCGATCGTCGGGATCGTGCCGGGCACTGCCCGGCCGACCCACTGGGCCACCTGGAAGACGCCGTTGGAGAGGAACTCGTCCTCGAACCAGCCCTGGAGCTGCGGCACCGGCTTCTCCGGACCAGCGCTGCGATTGTTGCGCTTGGTGTTGGTGCTGCCGGTGTGCGGGAACCAGTAGAACTCGAAGTGCTCGTTCTCCGCCCAGAGTTCGTCGAAGTCGGCGAGCACCTTGTCGAACGGCATCGGCTCCTCGCGCGCCGTGAGCAGGAAGATCGGCTCCACGGCGAACGTGATCGCGGTGACGATGCCGAGGGCACCCAGGCCGATCCGGGCGGCCGCGAAGACCTCGGGGTTCTCCTTCTCGGAGCAGGTGAGCACCGACCCGTCGGCCGTGACCAGTTCCAGCCCCTTGATCTGCGCGGCGATCGAGGCGGACTCGCGGCCCGTGCCGTGCGTGCCGGTGCTGGTAGCTCCGGAGACCGTCTGTTCCATGATGTCGCCCATGTTCGTGAGCGACAGGCCCTCCCGCGCGAGCGCCACATTGAGCCTCTTGAGCGGGGTGCCGGCCTCGACCGTGACGGTCATCGCCTCCCGGTCAATGGCGCGTATGCCCGTCAACAGTTGAGGGCGGATCAACAGACCGTCGGTGGCGGCGATCGACGTGAAGGAGTGCCCGGTTCCGACCGCCTTGACCTTCAGACCGTCCTCAGCGGCCCTGCGTACGGCCGCGGCCAGCTCCTCGACGGAGGCGGGCGTGGCCTCCCGCGCGGGGCGCGCGGAGACATTGCCTCCCCAGTTACGCCACGTGCCGTTCCTGCCGCTCGCTGTGCTGCTCAACGGTGCCTCCCCGACGCGGAGCCGGCCTGCTGAGCCGGCGGTACCCCAGGAAACCGACCGCGACCGCGACGGCTCCGGACACCGCCGGAACCCCGTACCCGGCCCGCGCACCGGCCGCGTCGATCACCCAGCCGGCCGCGGAGGAGCCGAGCGCGACCCCGACCGCGAGCCCGGTGCTCACCCAGGTCATGCCCTCGGTCAGTTGTGCGCGTGGTACGTGCTCCTCGATGAGGGACATGGTCGTGATCATCGTGGGTGCGATGGACAGTCCCGCAACGAAGAGCGTCACGGCCAGAAGCGGCAAGTTTCCGACCAGTAGGAGGGGGATCATACTCACGGCCATCATGAAGACGCCCAGCAGCCAGCGACGTTCGGGCGCTCCCTTGAAGCGCATCAGCCCGAACACGATGCCCGCAACGCACGATCCCGCCGCATAGAGGGCGAGGACCACGCTCGCGGCGCCCTTGTGGCCCTGCTCGTCGGCGAAGGCGACGGTGACCACGTCGACGGCCCCGAAGATCGCCCCGGTCGCCACGAAGGTGGCCACCAGGACCTGGAGGCCGACCGAGCGCAGCGCCGAGCCGCCGCCGCGGTGCTCGCGCGGATGCGGCGCGGGCTCGGTGGCGCGCTGCGCGGTCAGCCAGAAGACGCCGACGGCGAGGAAGCAGGCCGCCAGCAGCGGCCCCGCCTCCGGGAACCAGGCCGTCGACAGACCGATGGAGATGATCGGCCCGAAGATGAAGCACACCTCGTCCACCACGGACTCGAAGGAGTACGCGGTGTGCAGCTGCGGGGTGCCCCGGTACAGCGCGGCCCAGCGCGCGCGGATCATCGCCCCGAGGCTCGGCACGGAGCCGACGCCGGCGGAGCAGACGAACAGCACCCAGTCCGGCCAGCGGTAGTGCGCGGCGAGCAGCAGCACGGCCGCCGAGGTGAGCGCGACGAGGGTCGCGGGACGCAGCACCCTGCGCTGCCCGTACTGGTCCACCAGTCGTGAGATCTGCGGCCCGAGCACCGCGGCGGCCAGCGCGATGGTCGCCGACAGCGCGCCCGCAAGCCCGTAGCGTCCGGTCAGCTGGGAGATCATCGTGACCACGCCGATGCCCATCATCGACAGAGGCATCCGGCCGATGAACCCCGCAGCGGAGAAACCCTTGGAGCCGGGCGCTGCGAACAATGCGATGTAGGGGCTGGGCACGTGGCTCTCCGATGGGTCCGGTCACGCGCGCGACGGCTCGGCGCGGCGTGAACGAAGTGGCTCGTAAGGCCCGTATGCGGCCGATACAACTTACGAGAGTTAGGCAACCCTAACTCAATGGGAAACAGGTCGGTACGGCTACCGGGAAAACGGACCGGTACCCCACTGGTCACCCCGCCGTTTCCCGGCTGTCGGTGCCGGGTGGCAGGATCGACTCATGCCAGACGCGCTCGATGTCACCCCCTACGACGCCCTGCTCCTGCTCTCCTTCGGCGGCCCGGAAGGCCCGGACGACGTGGTCCCCTTCCTGGAGAACGTGACGCGAGGGCGCGGCATCCCCAAGGAACGCCTCAAGGAAGTCGGTCAGCACTACTTCCTGTTCGGCGGGATCAGTCCCATCAACGACCAGAACCGTGCCCTGCTGGACGCCCTGCGCAAGGACTTCGCCGACCACGGCCTGGATCTGCCGATCTACTGGGGCAACCGCAACTGGGCCCCGTACCTGACCGACACCCTGCGCGAGATGGCCGCCGACGGCCGCCGACGCATCCTCGTCCTCGCCACCAGCGCCTACGCCTCGTACTCCGGCTGCCGCCAGTACCGCGAGAACCTCGCCGACGCACTGGCCGCCTTGGAGTCCGAGGGCCTCGACCTGCCGAAGGTCGACAAGCTGCGCCACTACTTCAACCACCCGGGCTTCCTCGAGCCCATGATCGACGGCGTGATCGAGTCCCTCGCCGGCCTCCCCGAGGAGGTCCGGGACGGCGCCCACATCGCCTTCACGACCCACTCCATCCCGACGGCGTCCGCCGACACCTCAGGCCCGCTCGAAGACCACGGCGACGGCGGCGCGTACGTCAGACAGCACCTGGACGTGGCACAGCTCATCGCCGACGCCGTCCGCGAGCGCACCGGCGTCGACCATCCCTGGCAACTCGTCTACCAGTCCCGCTCCGGCGCCCCCCACATCCCCTGGCTGGAGCCCGACATCTGCGACCACCTCGAGGAGCGCCACGCCGCTGGAGTCCCCGCCGTCGTGATGGCCCCCATCGGCTTCGTCTCCGACCACATGGAGGTCCTCTACGACCTCGACACGGAGGCCAAGACCAAGGCAGGAGAACTGGGCCTGCCGGTGCGCCGCTCGGCCACGGTGGGCGCCGACCCCCGCTTCGCCGCCGCGATCCGCGAGCTCGTCCTCGAGCGCGCCACGGTCGAGAGCGGCCGCGAGGCCACGCCCTGCGCCCTGGGCGCCCTCGGCGCGAGCCACGACCTCTGCCCCGTGGGCTGCTGCCCGGCCCGCGCCCCCCGCCCCGCCGCCGCGGGCGCCGACAGCCCCTACGCCTGAGGAGCCCCGTGACCGACTCCCTGCACTCGGACCTGCTCAAGCTCGCGCACGAGGCCGCCCGCCGGGCCGGCGAACTGCTGCGCGACGGCCGCCCGGCCGACCTCGCGGTCGCAGCGACCAAGTCGAGCCCCATCGACGTGGTCACCGAGATGGACATCGCCGCGGAGCGGCTGATCACCGGCCTCATCGCCGACCACCGTCCCGACGACGGCTTCCTCGGCGAGGAGGGCGCCGCCACCGAGGGCACCACCGGCATCCGCTGGGTGATCGACCCCCTCGACGGCACCGTGAACTACCTGTACGGGCTCCCCACCTGGTCCGTCTCCATCGCGGCCGAGGAGCACGGCGAGACCGTCGTCGGCGTGGTCGTCATCCCGATGCGCGGCGAGACGTACCACGCCGTTCGCGGCGGCGGAGCCTGGGCCACCGGCGCCTGGGAGGGCGAGCGCAGGCTGTCCTGCCGCCCGGCCCCGCCCCTGGAGCAGGCCCTGGTCTCCACGGGCTTCAACTACGTCACCGAGGTCCGCGCCCACCAGGCGGAGGTCGCCCACAAGCTGATCCCCCTCCTGCGTGACATCCGCCGCGCCGGCTCGGCCGCGGTCGACCTGTGCGATGTCGCCGCGGGCCGCCTGGACGGCTACTACGAGCGCGGCCTGCACCCCTGGGACCTCGCCGCGGGCGACCTCATCGCCCGGGAGGCGGGCGCGCTGACCGGTGGACGCCCCGGAGAGCGCCCGTCACGCGGCCTGGCAGTCGCGGGCACCCCCGGCGTCTTCGAGCCCCTCCAGCGCCTTCTGGAGGACTTCGGGGCCTGGCACGACTGACCCCGCAGGCGATCGAGCAAAACAGCGGGGCCCCGGCGCTGGATTCGCCGGGGCCCCGCTGTGCTGCGCCGATCAGACGCTGAACGCACCGACTTCCACACCGTGGTCGGCGGCGAGGCGGCGCAGGTCGTCGAGCTCGCCCTGCTCCACTTCGACGAGGAAGTCGTCGCCCTCGTCGCGAGCCCGCGTCAGGTCGGACTCGGTCGCCCTTATGCGCTGCAGAAGTCCTGCGGTGAATGCGTCCATGCTGCGCCCCCTCGTCCTGGGTCGTGGGTCGATGGCACGGGGGTGTGCCGTTCGGAAGGGGCGATCACGTCTCCAGTAGGTGCCCAGCGCTGCCCAGGCCGGGCGGCGACGGTGCCGGACACCCACGCCCACTCTGCTGCAAGCGGGTCGCGGCGTGCCGCATGGTGGTACGGCACATGCAGAGCGTGATCGCGGGGTGTAAAGCCGTCCTCCCCCCGCTCCCTTCCGCGGAAACCTCAACGGAACGAGAAAATCTCGCATTCCCCCGCCTCATACCTGTCCTTCGGACCGCGCTCACCGTCTTACAGCCGACTTATGGCTGAAAAGGGCAGGATGGAGCCACACACCCGTCAACACTCCTGCCCGCGTGCGCTCATCGAGCGCTACGCGGGTGGACACAGGAAGGACAAGCGACGTGCGCGTACTCGTCGTCGAGGACGAGCAACTGCTCGCCGATGCGGTGGCCACCGGACTGCGCCGGGAGGCCATGGCCGTCGACGTCGTGTACGACGGTGCGGCCGCCCTGGAGCGCATCGGCGTCAACGACTACGACGTCGTCGTCCTCGACCGAGACCTCCCGCTCGTGCACGGCGACGACGTCTGCCGCAAGATCGTCGAGCTGGGCATGCCCACGCGCGTGCTGATGCTCACGGCGTCCGGCGACGTCAGCGACCGTGTCGAGGGTCTGGAGATCGGCGCCGACGACTATCTTCCCAAGCCCTTCGCATTCAGCGAGCTGACGGCACGCGTGCGTGCCCTGGGCCGCCGTACGAGCGTGCCTCTGCCGCCGGTCCTGGAGCGCGCCGGGATCAAGCTCGATCCGAACCGCCGCGAGGTCTTCCGCGACGGCAAGGAGGTCCAGCTCGCTCCCAAGGAGTTCGCCGTCCTGGAGGTGCTGATGCGCAGCGAGGGCGCGGTCGTCTCGGCGGAACAGTTGCTCGAGAAGGCCTGGGACGAGAACACCGACCCGTTCACCAACGTCGTGCGCGTCACCGTGATGACGCTGCGCCGGAAGCTGGGCGAGCCCCCGGTGATCGTCACCGTCCCCGGCTCCGGCTACCGGATCTGATCCCCGGTGGCCGCGACGCCCGCGCCTGCCCAGGCGCCCCCGAAGCCCACGTGGGACCCCAGGAGGCCGCAGCCCCCGTTCCCGTGGCTGCGCCCGACCATCCGGATACGGCTCACGCTGCTCTACGGCGGCATGTTCCTGATCGCCGGCATCCTGCTGCTGTCGATCATCTATCTGCTGGCCGCGAACGCGCTCAAAGTGGGCAGTGAACTGCCCTTCAAGATCCTCTCGGGCCAGGTGGCCAGCGAAGTCTGCAACTTCCCGGCGGAACCGACCGCGACCGAGCTCAACCACGCCATGAACGGGTGTGTGAACGAGCAGCGTCAGCACGCGCTGGACGACCTGCTCAGCCGCTCCCTGCTGGCCCTGCTGGGCCTGGCGATCATTGCCTTCGCCTTCGGCTACGCCATGGCCGGGCGCGTGCTGTCCCCGCTCGGCCGGATCACCCGCACCGCGCGGGCGGTGGCGGGCTCGGACCTGTCCCGTCGTATCGAGCTGGACGGCCCGGACGACGAGCTGAAGGAGCTGGCCGACACCTTCGACGACATGCTGGAGCGGCTCCAGCGGGCCTTCACGGCTCAGCAGCGCTTCGTCGGGAACGCCTCGCACGAGCTGAGAACTCCGCTGGCGATCAACCGCACGCTGCTCGAGGTGCATCTGTCCGACCCCAACGCGCCGGTGGAGCTGCAGCAGCTCGGCAAGACGCTGCTGGCGACCAACGAGCGCAGTGAGCAGCTCGTGGAGGGGCTGCTGCTGCTCGCCCGCAGCGACAACCAGATCGTCGAGCGCAAGCCGGTCGATCTGGCGGAGGTGGCTTCCCAGGCCCTCGACCAGGTGCACGGCGAGGCGGAGGCCAAGGGCGTGGAGATCCGCGGCAAGCGTGAGCCCGCGGTCGTCCAGGGCAATGGCGTGCTGCTGGAGCGCATCGCCCTGAACCTGGTGCAGAACGCGGTGCGGTACAACGTGCCCGAGGACGGCTGGGTCGAGGTCTTCACCGAGATCCAGCACGGCCAGGCGGTTCTGGTGGTCTCGAACACTGGGCCGGTCGTGCCGGCGTACGAGATCGACAACCTCTTCGAGCCGTTCCGGCGGCTGCGTACGGAGCGCACGGGCAGCGACAAGGGCGTCGGCCTCGGCCTGTCCATCGTCCGGTCCGTGGCACGGGCGCACGGCGGGCATATCGCGGCGACACCGCGCGAAGGGGGAGGGCTGGTGATGCGAGTCACCCTGCCCGTCTGAGATCATGTCGCGACACACGCGAGGATGTTCGCTGTACGCGGAATTTTCGGGACCCTGTTCCGGCGCCCCCGTGTGTGATCGATCACAAGGGCGATTTTCTGGCCATCTACTCTGCGTGATCATGAGGCCTGCCGGAAAGCCGGGAAAATCCGGGTTTTCGGGGGTCCTGATCACGGGAAGTACACGGTGAGACGCCTTTGAAGTGCGGCATTCGGACCGTGTACGGTCCCGATCGCCATCCATGCCGACCACTCTTGAGGAGTCGGGTTGGGTGTCGATTGAGTAACAGACCTTGATGTGAGGCAAAATCTCCGCCTCGGGTCGGGCACAAGTCCGGCCTCTCACGCGTTACGTGCGCTGGAGACAACGCAGACACCCAGAGGGGGAGAGCGACAATGGCAACCGATTACGACACCCCACGCAAGACCGACGACGACGTCGACTCGGACAGCCTTGAAGAACTGAAGGCTCGTCGTAACGACAAGTCGGCCTCCGCGGTCGACGTGGACGAATTCGAGGCCGCCGAGGGCCTCGAACTGCCGGGCGCCGACCTCTCCAACGAGGAGCTGGCCGTCCGGGTGCTGCCCAAGCAGCAGGACGAGTTCACCTGCATGAGCTGCTTCCTGGTGCACCACCGCAGCCAGCTGGCCCGCGAGAAGAACGGGCAGCCGATCTGCCGCGACTGCGACTGAGGACGGGTCGGCCGTGACTGGCTCGACCCCTCCTCGGAAGCGCCGCTTCCCCCTGTGGGGAGCGGACAAAGGGCCGTCCGACGGCCCTCACGGCGTGCGTGACGACGAGCGGGGCTCATCCCGCGGGGAAGCGGTCCCCGGGGGACAAGCCTCGCTCGAACCGGCGAACGACCGGGCTGACCTCCCGGTGCCGGTGCAGAGCCCCGCGCCCGTCGCCAGGCGACGGGCCGCGGTGATACGGGGCAAGGCCGGCGAGATGGCCAGAGAAGGCGTCCGTAAGGGCGGGGACCGGGCAAAGGCGGGTCTGGCGTACCTCGCCGACCGGATCGTCGAACTCGCCCCGCGCGTGCCCGTACGCGACCTGGAGACGCTCCGCAGGCAGTTCCCGGGCCTGGGGCCCGAAGAGCTCGCGGACAAGCTCGTGGCGGGCGCGGCGAGCGCCACGGCGACGGTCGGAGCGGGCGTCGGAGCGGCGGCGATGCTGCCGGTGCCACCCGCCATGCCGGCCGAACTGGCCGCGGAGATCACCGGGGTCGCGGCGATCGAGCTGAAACTCATCGCCGAACTGCACGAGGTGTACGGCCTGCGGCCGCCGGGCAACCTGAAGGACCGCAGCACCGCCTATCTCGGCTCGTGGTCGGGAGAGCGCGGGATCGACGTGATGAAGCCGTCGTCCTTCAACTCGGCCCTCGGGGGCCCGATGAAGCGCGAACTCCGCCAGCAGATCATGAAGCGGATGGTGCGCGACCTGCCGAATCTCATGCCGTTCATGGTGGGAGCCGCCGTCGGGGCGGTCATGAACCGGCGGGACACGAAGAAGGTCGCGGCACGCATCCGGACGGACCTGCGGAAGATGCAGGTGCCGTGGGACGAGCTGCCCGCCCTGCCGCCGCTGGAGACACCGGCGGACCCCCTGACGATGGGGGAGATCCCCAAACAACTCGGCCGGCGCAAGAACCGCAGAGGCTGACGGCGCGCGGGCGGTCCTACGCGGCGGCCGTCCGGGCGGCCTCAAGAGCCTGCGCCAGGCGTTCCGGCTCCCGCGTCGACAGGTACAGGTACGGCGTCGGGTCCTCGGGGTCGGTGACCTCCACCCGCAGGGCGGTGGGGATGTAGGAGCGCAGCAGCAGGAACGCGCGGGTGTCCGCCTTGTAGGTGCGCCAGGCCCTGGCCTCCTCCGCGTCCAGGACCTCCGCCTCGCCCAGGGCCGCCACCGGGATCTTCGCCTCGCCGGCGAGCAGGGAGTCGCCCACTACTCGGATGCGGATCGAGCCGTACGAACTGGCTGCGACGGCCGCGACCGCGGTGCCGCCGGCCAGGCCGCCGAGCATCGGCAGCGTGCCGAAGGGAAGCAGGACGAGGGCGAACGAAACCCCCACCAGGAAGGAGATCAACCACCAGGAGCGGGGGGCGGTGAGACGTTCTTCGTACGGGGCCGCGGAGAGCTGCATGGAGCCAAGCTTGGCACGGTGTCCGTATATGGCCGACGCGCGGGTAAGGTCTGCGGCTGTGAGTGGTACTTCCGCAGCTGTCGATCCTCCCGCCGACGCCGTGCGACCGGTGCGGCACCCCGACGCTCCCGCGCCCGGTGAGCTCCTCGGTGCCCACTACGAACAGTGTTTCGGGTGCGGCAGTGAGCAGCCGCACGGGCTGCACGTCGAGGCACGGGCCGGTGAGGGGGTCACCGTCACCGCCGAGTTCACCGTGCAGGCCGCCCACCAGGGAGCTCCCGGGCTCGCGCACGGCGGGGTCCTCACGAGCGCCCTCGACGAGACCCTCGGCTCGCTGAACTGGCTGCTGCGCACGATCGCCGTGACCGGCCGCCTCGAGACCGACTTCGTGCGGCCCGTGCCCGTGGGCACCACGCTGTACGTGGAGGCCGAGGTGACCGCCGTGGCCGGGCGCAAGATCTACTCGACCGCCACCGGCCGCATCGGCGGCCCCGAGGGGCCCGTGGCCGTCCGGGCCGACGCCCTCTTCATCGAGGTCAAGGTGGAGCACTTCGTCAACCACGGCCGCGAGGAAGAGATCCAGGCCGCGATGAGCGACCCGGACCAGGTCCGGCGCGCCCGCGCCTTCGAGGTGAACCCGTGAGCCCCGTGAGCCCCGTCGGCCGTGAGTCCCTGAACGTCCTGATCCGGCGCGTCGACCCCGACGTACCGCTTCCGGCGTACGAGCACCCCGGTGACGCGGGGGCCGATCTGCGGACCACCGAGAGCTGTGAACTGAGGCCGGGCGAGCGGGCCGTGCTGCCCACGGGGGTGTCCATCGCGCTGCCGGAGGGGTACGCGGCCTTCGTGCACCCGCGTTCGGGGCTCGCCGCCCGGTGCGGTGTCGCTCTCGTGAATGCCCCGGGGACGGTTGACGCCGGGTACCGTGGGGAGATCAAGGTGATCGTGGTGAATCTCGACCCGCGCGAGTCCGTGCGGTTCGAGCGCTTCGACCGGATTGCCCAACTGGTCGTCCAGCAGGTCGAGAGGGTCCGCTTCCAGGAGGTCGCGGAACTTCCCGATTCGGCGCGGGCCGAGGGGGGCTTCGGGTCCACCGGTGGCCACGCCGCGGTGGACGGCGCAAGTGACACAAGGGGTCAGGCCGCCGAGGGCGGCGCGACGGGTGGGAATCGATACGCATCGGTCGTATCCGACCGGGAAGGACAGTGACGTGTTCGGACGTCGCAAGAAGAAGGATGCCGCCGAGGACGCGGCCGGCGAGGCCGAGCAGGTCGTCGACAGTGTCGACACTGAGGCGGACGAGGAAGACGGTGAGCGCGAGCGTGTGAAGCTCGAGCCGGAGCCGCGGCCCGACGGGCCCTGGGACAGCTCCGAGGTCCGTGACCCGGCCGAGGGCCGGGTGGATCTCGGCGGTCTGTTCGTGCCGGGGGTCGACGGCATGGAGCTGCGGGTCGAGGTCGCGGGCGACGCGATCGTCGCGGCGACGGTCGTCCTGCGCGACAGCGCCATCCAGCTCCAGGCCTTCGCGGCGCCCAAGCGCGAGGGCATCTGGGGCGAGGTGCGCGAGGAGATCGGCGCCGGGATCACTCAGCAGGGCGGCATCATCGACGAGGTCGAAGGCCCGCTGGGCTGGGAACTGCGCGCTCAGGTGCCGGTGCAACTGCCGGACGGCACGGGCGGCTTCCAGGTGGTGCGGTTCGTCGGTGTGGACGGGCCCCGCTGGTTCCTGCGCGGTGTGATCTCGGGGCAGGGCGCGGTGCAGCCGCAGGCCGCCGGTCTGCTGGAGCAGATCTTCCGGGACACGGTCGTGGTCCGCGGTGAAGGCCCGATGGCGCCTCGCGACCCGATTGTCCTGAAGCTGCCGAACGACGCGCAGATGGTGCCCGAGGGCGTGCAGCAGGACGAGGGCGGGTCGCGCTTCTCCGGCGGCATGGGGCAGTTGCAGCGCGGCCCGGAGATCACCGAGGTCCGCTAGCGGGCAGAAGCAACACAGGGCCGTACCCCTCGGGGTGCGGCCCTTTCGCAGGTCCGGGCTCGGCTCGGGCTCGTCCGGGAGACGCTCACGTTCCTCGTCCGGGAGACACTCACGCACGGTGAGAATTTCGTGTGAACCGATTCGGTGGGCTCGTCCGATGGAGGAGTGAGGGCGGAGGAGCCGCCGAGGGGCCGGACGCCAGCCGCGAGCGCGGGACCGGCACCGGCCAGGGGGATCACGGGGAGAGCACATGAGGCGGGGGATTGCAGACAGGCACCGGTTCGCGTCCGGGGCGTCAGGGTTGCGTCAAAGGTGTCCCCTGAGCCCTTCCTCGCCCCCTTTGTCGGCATCGTTGGCCGTAAGGTCGACGCTGCGTAGGCAGGGGTTACCGGAAGACAATGAGGCCATGGCACGCGGCAGACTTCGGATCTATCTCGGCGCGGCACCGGGCGTGGGCAAGACCTACGCGATGCTGTCCGAGGCGCACCGGAGGGTCGAACGGGGTACCGACTGCGTGGTCGCCTTCGTGGAGCACCACGGCCGGCCGCGCACCGAGGTGCTGCTGCACGGGCTCGAGCAGGTCCGGCGCAAGGAACTGGAATACCGGGGCACGGCCTTCACCGAGATGGACGTCGACGCCGTCCTGTCCCGCCATCCCCAGGTCGCCCTGGTGGACGAACTGGCTCACACCAACGTCCCGGGCTCGCGCAACGCCAAGCGATGGCAGGACGTGGAGAAACTGCTCGTCGCCGGGATCGACGTGGTCTCGACGGTGAACATCCAGCACCTGGAGTCGCTGGGGGACGTGGTGGAGTCGATCACGGGGGTGCGGCAGCGAGAGACCGTGCCCGACGAGATCGTCCGCCGCGCCGACCAGATCGAGCTGGTGGACATGTCGCCGCAGGCGCTGCGCCGACGCATGGCACACGGCAACATCTACACGCCGGACAAGGTCGACGCGGCCCTGTCGAAATACTTCCGGCCGGGCAACCTCACCGCGCTGCGGGAGCTCGCGCTGCTGTGGGTGGCCGACCGGGTCGACGAGTACCTCAAGCAGTACCGCAGCGACCACCAGGTGTCGGCGATCTGGGGATCGCGGGAGCGGATCGTGGTCGGTCTGACCGGTGGCCCCGAGGGGCGCACGCTGATCCGGCGGGCGGCCCGGCTCGCGCAGAAGGGCGCCGGCGGCGAGGTGCTGGCCGTGTACATAGCGCGCAGCGACGGGCTGACCTCGGCCTCACCCAAGGAACTGACCCTGCAGCGCACCCTCGTCGAGGATCTCGGCGGTACGTTCCACCACGTCGTCGGCGACGACATACCGGCCGCGCTGCTGGAGTTCGCCCGCGGGGCCAACGCCACGCAGATCGTCCTCGGTTCCTCGCGCCGAAAGAGCTGGCAGTACGTCTTCGGACCCGGTGTCGGCGCGACGGTCGCACGGGAGTCGGGGCCCGACCTCGACGTGCACATCGTGACCCACGACGAGGTCGCCAGGGGGCGCGGTCTGCCGGTGGCGCGGGGCGCCCCGCTCGGGCGGGCCCGGATCATCTGGGGGTGGGTGGTCGGCGTGGCAGGACCCGCGATCCTGGCGGTGCTGCTGAACACCGTCCACCTCGGCCTCGCCAACGACATGCTGCTGTTCCTGACGTTGACGGTGGCGGCGGCGCTGCTCGGCGGGCTCCTGCCGGCGCTCGCCTCGGCGGCCTTCGGCTCGCTGCTGCTGAACTACTTCTACACACCGCCCCTGCACCGGCTGCTGATCGCCGACCCCAAGAACATCGTCGCCATAGCGATCTTCGTGGGCGTCGCGGTGTCGGTGGCGTCGGTGGTGGACCTGGCGGCCCGCCGGACCCACCAGGCGGCGCGGCTGCGCGCGGAGTCGGAGATCCTCTCCTTCCTCGCCGGCAACGTACTGCGGGGCGAGACCAGCCTGGAGGCGCTGCTCGAGCGGGTGCGCGAGACCTTCGGCATGGAGTCGGCGGCCCTGCTGGAGCGGCGCGGCGATGTCGACCCGTGGACCTGCGCGGGACACGTCGGCCTGGGGCGGCCGGTGGACCGGCCCGAGGCCGCGGACGTGGATGTGCCGGTCGGGGACCACATGGCCCTGGCGCTCACCGGCCGGGTGCTGCCCGCCGAGGACCGCCGGGTGCTGGGCGCGTTCGGCGCGCAGGCCGCCGTGGTGCTGGACCGCCGCCGCCTCCAGGAGGAGGCCGACCGGGCCAGCGCGCTCGCCGAGGGCAACCGCATCCGCACAGCGCTGCTGGCCGCCGTCAGCCACGACCTCCGTACGCCCCTGGCGGGGATCAAGGCGGCGGTCTCCAGCCTGAGATCCGACGACGTGGCCTGGTCGGAGGAGGACCAGTCGGAGTTCCTGGAGGGCATCGAGGAGGGGGCCGACCGGCTCGACCACCTGGTGGGCAACCTGCTGGACATGTCACGGCTCCAGACCGGCACGGTCACCCCGCTGATCCGGGAGATCGACCTCGACGAGGTGGTGCCGATGGCGCTGGGCGGGGTGCCCGAGGACAGCGTGGACAGTGTGGAACTGGACATCCCGGAGACCCTGCCCATGGTGGCCGTGGATCCGGGGCTGCTGGAGCGGTCGGTGGGCAACCTGGTCGAGAACGCCGTGAAGTACAGCCCGCCCGGCGGGACCCTCCTGGTCGCCGCCAGCGCCATCGCCGACCGGGTCGAGGTGCGGGTCGTCGACCGGGGGCCAGGTGTGCCGGACGAGGCGAAGGAGCGCATATTCGAGCCCTTCCAGCGCTACGGTGACGCCCCGCGCGGTGCGGGCGTGGGCCTCGGCCTCGCGGTCGCGCGCGGGTTCGCCGAGGCCATGGGCGGCACGCTCAACGCCGAGGACACACCCGGGGGCGGCCTCACCATGGTGCTGACGCTCCGTGCGGCCCGATCGCGCGCGGAGCCTCTCGAAGCGGACGCCGCACAGGCCCGTCCCGTGGAACCGGAAAGGCAGGTCTCATGACCCGGGTGCTCGTGATCGACGACGAGCCGCAGATCGTGCGCGCCCTCGTGATCAATCTGAAGGCGCGCAAGTACGAGGTCGACGCGGCGCACGACGGCGCCACCGCCCTGGAGCTGGCGGCCGCACGCCACCCCGACGTGGTCGTCCTCGACCTGGGCCTGCCCGACATGGACGGCGTCGAGGTGATCAAGGGCCTGCGCGGCTGGACGCGTGTGCCGATCCTGGTGCTGTCCGCACGGCACTCCTCCGACGAGAAGGTCGAGGCGCTGGACGCGGGCGCCGACGACTACGTGACCAAGCCCTTCGGTATGGACGAGCTGCTGGCACGGCTGCGCGCAGCGGTCCGCCGCGCCGAACCGGCCGGGGCCGGCGAGGACGACGTGATGGTGGAGACGGGCGAGTTCACCGTCGACCTGGCGGCGAAGAAGGTGAACCGGGGCGGGAAGGACGTACGGCTGACGCCCACGGAGTGGCATCTGCTGGAGGTGCTGGTGCGCAACACGGGGCGGCTGGTCAGCCAGCGGCAGCTGTTGCAGGAGGTGTGGGGGCCGTCGTACGGGACGGAGACCAACTATCTGCGGGTCTACATGGCCCAGCTGCGAAGAAAGCTGGAGGCCGATCCGTCGCACCCGAAGCACTTCATCACGGAGCCGGGAATGGGGTACCGGTTCGAGAAGTGAGCAGCGTCCTACGGGGCCCCGGCCCAGGAGTACGTTGCCGTCAGCGGGCCCCGGTACGCTTCAGATATGACTGCTGTTCCTCGCCCCGAAAAGCCGGTGGGCCGGTTCCGGCGCATGCTCGACCGGCTTTCCTCGTCCCAGGAGGACCTGGAGTCGGAGGAGCTGCGCGAGGACGCCGAGACCACCGGATGTACGCGCATCGGCGACTGCCATGACCGGCAGATCGTGACGGTTACTGGTACCTTGCGCACGGTCACCCTGCGACCGCGCGCGGGCGTCCCGGCCCTGGAGGCCGAGCTGTTCGACGGCTCCGCCGCGCTGGACGTGGTGTGGCTCGGCAGGCGTTCCATAGTGGGGATAGAACCCGGGCGCAGGCTGATCGCATCCGGCCGGATCTCGATGAGCCGCGGTCGCCGGGTGTTGTTCAACCCCAAGTACGAACTCAGGCCCCTCGGACGGGAGTAGCCGGTGACGTCGCTCGACAAGCCGACCGAAGAGACTCAGCAGCAGGATGCCCGGGCGGTGACGGAGGCAGCGCTGTTCGAGGCGTTCGGCGGGGTCCGGGGCATGGTTGAGACGGTGGTCCCCGGCCTCCTCTTCGTCACCATCTTCACGATCAACAAGGACCTCCACATGTCCGCGATCGCCGCGCTCGCGGTGTCGCTGGTCCTGGTCGTGGTCCGGCTGGTCATGAAGGACACGGTGAAGCACGCCTTCAGCGGTGTCTTCGGTGTCGCCTTCGGTGTGGTCTTCGCGATGATGACCGGCAACGCCAAGGACTTCTATCTGCCCGGCATGCTCTACACGCTGGGGCTGTCGCTGGCGTACATCATCACGGCGCTGTGCGGTGTGCCGCTGATCGGGCTGATGCTCGGACCGGTCTTCAAGGAGAACCTCTCCTGGCGCACACGGAATCCGGGGCGCAAGAAGGCGTACACCAAGGCCAGTTGGGCCTGGGGGCTGATCCTGCTCGCCAAGTGCGCGATCCTCTTCCCGCTGTACTGGTGGGCGAACACGGCGCAGCTGGGCTGGGTGCTGGTGGCTCTGAAGATTCCGCCGTTCCTGCTGGCTGTGTGGCTGACGTGGGTGTTCCTGGCGAAGGCGCCCGCGCCGATTGATGTGTTCGCCGAGATGGAGGCTGCGGAGAAGGCGGAGGAGGAGCGCACGGCCGCGGAGGCGGGTGGGCGGCACCGTCGGGACGCGTAGTGCGCGGTGTGTGGGCGGCCGTGCCTGGGGGCTGCCGCCCCCAGACCCCCGCTTCGGCCTGAACGGCCACGTCCTCGAACGCCGGACGGGCTGAGAAGAGATGGCCCGACCGGCGTCCAGTGCTGTGACCGGAAAGGTTTGCCGGAAAGCTCGCGGCGTCCGGTGCGGTGCCTCGTAAGGCGGAGCATGACCCGCGTACTGGATGTACTCGGGTCATGCGACAACGCGGCGAGGAGCCGTGCCGGGCGTCGCGAGCCGGTGAACCTTTCCGGTCACAGCACCAGAGGTCAGCTCGACGCGTCTTCCCGACGTACCGACAGCAGGTCCTCCAGCTGCTCCTCCCGGGCCTGCGCGGCCACGAAGAGCAGTTCGTCGCCCGCTTCCAGGGAGTCCTCCCGGGACGGGGTGAGGACGCGGGTGCCGCGGATGATGGTGACCAGGGAGGTGTCCTCGGGCCACTCCACGTCGCCGACCTGGGTGCCCGCCAGGGCGGACTCCTCGGGGAGGGTGAGTTCGACGAGGTTGGCGTCGCCGTGGCTGAATCGGAGCAGCCGGACCAGGTCGCCGACGCTCACCGCCTCCTCGACCAGGGCCGACATCAGGCGCGGGGTGGAGACGGCGACGTCGACGCCCCAGGACTCGTTGAACAGCCACTCGTTCTTCGGGTTGTTCACGCGGGCGACGACGCGCGGAACGCCGTACTCCGTCTTGGCCAGCAGGGAGACGACCAGGTTGACCTTGTCGTCGCCCGTCGCGGCGATCACGACGTTGCAGCGCTGGAGCGCCGCCTCGTCGAGCGATGTGATCTCGCAGGCGTCGGCGAGCAGCCACTCCGCCTGCGGGACGCGCTCGACCGAGATGGCGGTCGGCGCCTTGTCGACGAGCAGGACCTCGTGGCCGTTCTCCAGGAGCTCGCCCGCGATCGAGCGGCCCACCGCACCGGCTCCGGCAATGGCGACCCTCATCAGTGACCGCCTTCCTGCGGGCCCTCGGCGAACGCCGCCTCGATCTTCTCGACGTCGTCCGTACGCATCATCACGTGCACCAGGTCGCCCTCCTGCAGCACCGTCTGCGAGGTGGGCAGGATCGCCTCGCCGAGGCGGGTCAGGAACGCCACGCGGACGCCCGTCTCCTCCTGCAGCGTGCTGATCTTGTGGCCGACCCAGGCGGCCGAGGCGTGCACCTCGGCGAGTTGTACGCCGCCGGTGGGGTCGCGCCACAGCGGCTCGGCGCCGGACGGCAGCAGGCGGCGCAGCATCTGGTCGGCGGTCCAGCGCACCGTGGCGACCGTCGGAATGCCCAGGCGCTGGTAGACCTCGGCCCGTCGGGGGTCGTAGATGCGGGCGGCGACGTTCTCGATGCCGAACATCTCGCGGGCCACGCGCGCGGCGATGATGTTGGAGTTGTCGCCACTGGAGACGGCGGCGAACGCGCCGGCCTCCTCGATGCCGGCCTCGCGCAGTGTGTCCTGGTCGAAACCGACTCCGGTGACCCGGCGGCCGCCGAAGGAGGAGCCCAGGCGTCGGAAGGCGGTGGGGTCCTGGTCGATCACAGCGACCGTGTGCCCCTGTTGCTCCAGGTTCTGGGCGAGAGCGGAACCCACTCTGCCGCAGCCCATGATCACGATATGCACGGCCTTACACCACACTCCCCGCAGGCCGTCCGGCCTGCGTCAACGTCTTCCTCATGTCCCTCTCTCGGCTTGCCGGGCAACGGGCGCGGCCTGTGCGGGCCGCCAGGCACCATCATGCCGGTGATTCCCAGCCGTGCTCCTGCTCGGGGTCAGGACACCGCCGCCGACTGCCCGTTTCCAACGTATCGGCAGGGCGGAAACGGGGCCGAGGGGCCCGAAGTGTCAGGGCTGCGGAGGATTGGTCCACACGCGTACGTCCGTGCTCGGGAGACCGACCTCGAAGCCCCCGTCGACGGCGTGGCGCGCGAGCAGCGCCCGCAGGCGGGCGTCGAACTCCGGAAGGGCCTCGCCGAACAGGTGGGGCGCCGAGAACGACATGGAGTACTGCTCCGCGACGACGTCGTCGACACTCCGGTGCAGCGTTCCCCCGCCTTTCACCACGATCCGGCGCGGGCCGACGAAGCCCGCCCGTGCCAGTACGGCCTCCTCGCCGCCGGGAGTTCCCTGGGGCAGCAGATGGCGGCCGGCGCGTCTGACCTCGCCGAGGAACTCGCGTACGAGCGCGTCGATCTCCGTCCGGGGGATGCCCCCGTCCTCCCGCCGCTCGGTCTTCACATCGGCGATGTGCACGAGGTGGCCGCCGGTCCGCAGGGCCCGGCGCAGGTGGCCGGCGACGCGGGCACGGTCCATCCAGTGGAACGACTGTGCGAAGACGGCCGTGTCGAGCTCATCGTCGTCGAACGAGACGTCCTCGGCGGGCCGGGTGAGCCAGGTGATGGTCGTGATCCCCGCCGCGGCCGCGAGCTCCCGGCCCCGCTCGACCATGTCCGGGTCGGGATCAACGGCCACGACCCGCGCGAAGTGCACGGCGAGCGGGCGGGCGAGGGTGCCCGGTCCGCAGCCGAGATCCGCGAGGGTTCCCGTGCCGTCGAGACCGAGCTCGTCGGCCAGGGCGTCGGCGAGGCCGTCCGCGTACGGCAGCCGGCCGCGCTCGTAGTGCTCGGCCACTCCCTTGAACAGGTGGTCGTCCCATGCCTGGAACAGAGGGGCGTCCTGCGGATGCTCCGGATTCCACGCATGGCTCTGATGTCCCGCGTGCTCCTGATGCGGCACAGCCGCCCTCCCGTCCGGCACAGCCGGCCTCCCCAGCGGCCGCCCTCGGCCGCTTCCGTAACGGGCCTTCCCGTTCAGCGGCGAGTGATGCTCCGAACGCTCCACAGAGTCAGGAGTCCGAGACCGAGGAGCGCGGCGGCGGCCCCGACGAGGACGGCGATCGCGGGCATGGAACCTCCCGAGGGCGAGGACTGGCAGGGTCCAGACATCTAGGCACGGGGGTGACCGCGGCCCCGGAATTCCTCGCGATCCGGGTCCCCGATTTCACTCGTGAGGCAGAACAGGGACGGCAGGTGGGCTTGCCCGTGTTCGACGCCGTACGATCCTCTGTTGTGTCCAAACTGACCGACGTGCCCAAGCGGATTCTGATCGGGCGCGCACTGCGCAGTGATCGGCTCGGGGAAACGCTCCTGCCGAAGCGCATCGCCCTACCCGTTTTCGCCTCCGACCCGCTGTCCTCCGTCGCGTACGCGCCGGGCGAGGTGCTGCTGGTCCTGTCCATCGCGGGTGTGTCGGCGTACCACTTCAGCCCCTGGATCGCACTCGCGGTCGTCGTGCTGATGTTCACGGTGGTCGCCTCCTACCGGCAGAACGTCCACGCCTACCCCAGCGGCGGCGGCGACTACGAGGTGGCGAACACCAACCTCGGGCCCAGGGCGGGCCTGACGGTCGCCAGCGCACTGCTCGTCGACTACGTCCTCACCGTCGCCGTGTCGATCGCCTCGGGCATCGAGAACCTCGGCTCCGCGATCCCGTTCGTGGTCGAACACAAGACGGCCTGCGCGGTCGCGGTGATCGTGCTGCTGACGCTGATGAACCTGCGCGGGGTCAAGGAGTCCGGGAAGCTCTTCGCGATTCCCACGTACGTCTTCGTCGCGGGCGTCTTCATCATGATCGCGTGGGGCGCGTTCCGCGGGCTTGTGCTCGGCGACACCATGCGGGCGCCGACGGCGCAGTTCCACATCGAGGCCGAGCACCAGGGCCTCGCCGGCTTCGCCCTCGTCTTCCTGCTGCTGCGCGCCTTCTCCTCCGGCTGTGCCGCGCTCACCGGCGTCGAGGCGATCTCCAACGGCGTCCCCGCCTTCCGTAAGCCGAAGTCGAAGAACGCGGCGACGACGCTGGCCGCGATGGGCCTGCTCGCCGTCACCATGTTCTGCGGCATCATCGTGCTCGCTCTGGTCACCGACGTGCGGATGGCGGAGAACCCGGCCACCGACCTGCTGAAGAACGGTGTCGCCGTCGGCTCGGGCTATGTCCAGAACCCGGTGATCACCCAGGTCGCCGAGGCCGTGTTCGGCAAGGGCAGCTTCCTGTTCATCGTGCTGGCCGCGGCGACGGCCCTGGTGCTGTTCCTGGCCGCCAACACCGCCTACAACGGCTTCCCCGTGCTCGGCTCGATCCTCGCCCAGGACCGCTACCTCCCGCGCCAGCTGCACACGCGCGGCGACCGCCTCGCCTTCTCCAACGGCATCGTGCTCCTTGCCGGCACGGCCACGCTGCTGGTGTGGATCTACGGCGCCGACTCGACCCGTCTGATCCAGCTCTACATCGTCGGCGTGTTCGTGTCCTTCACGCTCAGCCAGACGGGCATGGTCCGGCACTGGAACCGCCATCTGGCGACGGAGACGGACCAGGCCAAGCGCCGCCACATGGTGCGCTCGCGCGTCATCAACGCCTTCGGTGCCTTCTTCACCGGCCTGGTCCTGGTGGTCGTCCTCGTCACCAAGTTCACCCACGGCGCCTGGGTCGCCCTGCTCGGCATGGTGATCTTCTACGCGACGATGACCGCGATCCGCCGCCACTACGACGGCGTCTCCGCCGAGCTCGCCGCCCCCGACGGCCCAAGCGACGACAGCGTCCGCCCCTCCCGCGTCCGCTCGGTGCTGCTCGTCTCCAAGATCCACCGCCCCGCCCTGCGCGCCCTGGCCTACGCCAAGCTGATGCGCTCGGACTCCCTGGAGGCGCTCACCGTCAACGTCGACCCGGCCGAGACGAAGGCGCTGCGCGAGGAGTGGGAGCGGCGCGGCATCGACGTACCGCTGAAGGTGCTCGACTCGCCGTACCGCGAGATCACGCGGCCGATCATCGAGTACGTCAAGAGCCTGCGCAAGGAGTCGCCGCGCGACGCGGTCTCCGTGATCATCCCCGAGTACGTGGTCGGCCACTGGTACGAGCACCTGCTGCACAACCAGAGCGCCCTGCGGCTGAAGGGCCGGCTGCTGTTCACGCCGGGCGTGATGGTGACGTCGGTGCCGTACCAGTTGCAGTCCTCCGAGGTCGCCAAGAAGCGGGCCCGCAAGCGGCAGGACTGGAACGCGCCGGGGTCGGTGCGGCGGGGGCCCGCGGAGCGGGCGAAGGAGTCCAGCGGCAAGAACTGACGTGTGCGGGGAGCACGTAGACTGGTGGGCTGTTGTCCGGCCGTACCCCCTTGACGTTGTGGAGTCACCCCGCCATGCAGGCAGAACCGAAGAAGTCTCAGGCGGGGAACTCCCTGGTCGGGGAGGAGTACGAGGTCGAGATCGGCCCCGTCGCCCACGGCGGCCACTGCATCGCCCGTACGTCCGAGGGACAGGTGCTGTTCGTCCGGCACGCCCTGCCGGGTGAGCGGGTCGTGGCACGGGTGACGGAGGGCGAGGAGGGGGCCCGCTTCCTGCGCGCGGACGCGGTCGAGGTGCTGACGGCGTCGAAGGACCGCGTCGAGGCACCCTGCCCCTTCGCGGGCCCCGGCCGCTGCGGCGGCTGCGACTGGCAGCACGCCAAGCCGGGCGCCCAGCGCCGCCTGAAGGGCGAGGTGATCGCCGAGCAGCTCCAGCGCCTCGCGGGCCTCACACCCGAAGAGGCCGGCTGGGACGGCACGGTCATGCCGGCGGATGGCGACAAGCTGCCTGCGGGTGAGGTGCCCGCGTGGCGGACGCGCGTGCAGTACGCCGTCGACGCCGAGGGCCACGCAGGTCTGCGCCGGCACCGCTCGCACGAGGTGGAGCGGATCGACCACTGCAGGATCGCCGCGCCGGGCGTCGACGAGCTGGGCATCGAGAAGCGCGACTGGACCGGCATGGAGTCGGTCGAGGCGATCGCGGCGACGGGTTCGCAGGACCGCCAGGTCATCCTGACGCCCCGCCCGGGCGCCCGCCTGCCGATCGTCGAGCTGGACCGGCCCGTGTCGGTCATGCGGGTCGGCGAGAAGGACGGCGGCGTGCACCGCGTCCACGGCCGCCCCTTCGTCCGCGAACGCGCGGACGACCGTACGTACCGCGTCGGCAGCGGCGGCTTCTGGCAGGTCCACCCGAAGGCCGCGGACACCCTGGTGACGGCCGTCATGCAGGGCCTGCTGCCACGCAAGGGCGACATGGCGCTGGATCTTTACTGCGGTGTCGGGCTCTTCGCGGGCGCCCTGGCCGACCGCCTCGGCGAGAAGGGCGCCGTACTCGGCATCGAGTCCGGCAAGCGCGCCGTCGAGGACGCCCGCCACAACCTCGCCGCCTTCGACCGTGTGCGCATCGAGCAGGGCAAGGTCGAAAGCGTGCTGCCGCGCACCGGGATCACGGAGGTCGACCTGATCGTCCTGGACCCGCCCCGCGCCGGGGCGGGGCGGAAGACGGTGGAGCATCTTGCTTCGCTGGGCGCGCGGAGGATCGCGTACGTGGCGTGCGATCCGGCTGCGTTGGCGCGGGACCTGGGGTACTTCCGGGACGGGGGGTATCGGGTGCGGGCGTTGCGGGCGTTCGATCTGTTCCCGATGACGCATCATGTGGAGTGCGTGGCGATTCTGGAGCCGGTCCGAGAGGGCGTCTGACCTGCTGTTTTGTAATTCAGGTGGTGAGTTCGACTTGTTTTCGCTCGCAGAATGCGTCGACTGAGGTTCGCTGGTGCAGAACGGTCTGAGCTGCAGCTTCAAGGGCTGGCGCGGGTCGCGCGGGCGACGTGGCTTGCGGGTGAGCGCGTGCTCGTTGCGGGCAGGGACGGATGATCGTCGGCTGTTCGCGGGCGCCGCGGTGTCGGGGGTGGTGGGCCGGGTCCGAGGGTGCAGCCAGGCCGCAGGCGGTGACCGGCCGGATGCGGCCGGGTTCGAGGGTGGAGCCAGGCCGCGGGTGGTGACCGGCCGGGGGACGCCGTCGGGCAGCCGATGGGCAGGCCGATCCCGCGGTGTGTCCGGAGGCGCCCTGGTCGGCCGGGTGTCGGCAGCGGTTCATGAGGGAGGCGCCGACGGTGAGCGGCACAGGTCGGGCCGTGGCTGACGGCGGTCGTGCATGCGGCGACGTCCGATCGCAGGTTTGCCTCAGCATCGTTCACCCGAATGGCCGACCCTGCGGGCGAAACGCAGCTGAGCGTCCTTGACTTTATTTCGGCACGAACTCGCGGCCTGCGCCAGGCCCGCCGGCTCCCGGCGCCCCCGACGGCGCCCTTCCGCCCCCAGCCTTCCACGGAACACGGAGGACCAGCACATGAGTCCCACCGCCGCTTTCACGGGGAGACACGCTGTCGTAACGGGTGGTGCCGGCTTCGTCGGCTCCCACCTCTGCACCGCGCTGGTGGCGGCAGGCGCCATCGTGACCTGTGTCGACGACCTCTCCACGGGCACGGTCGAGAACGTCACGCACCTCGCCGGGCGGCCCGGGTTCACCTTCCTGAACGCGGACGTCACAGAGCCCTTCGAGGTGGACCGGCCGGTGGACCTGGTCCTGCACTTCGCCTCGCCGGCGTCTCCCGCCGACTATCTGCGGTTGCCCCTGCACACTCTGGAGACGGGCAGCCTGGGCACCCGCAACACCTTGGCCCTCGCCCGCCGGGACGGGGCGCGCTTCATTCTCGCCTCCACCTCCGAGGTGTACGGCGATCCGCAGCAGCACCCGCAGAACGAGCGGTACTGGGGCAACGTCAACCCCGTCGGGCCACGCAGCGTGTACGACGAGGCCAAGCGCTTCGGGGAGGCGTTCACCGTGGCGGAGGCGAACGTGCACGGGACCGACGCCGGCATCGTGCGGCTCTTCAACACCTACGGTCCGCGGATGCGTGGTTACGACGGCAGGGCGGTACCGACGTTCATCCGTCAGGCGCTGGCGGGGGAGCCGCTCACGGTCACCGGAGACGGGCTGCAGACCAGGTCCCTGGCCTACGTCGACGACACCGTACGGGGCATTCTCGCCATGGCGGCCTCGGATCTGCGCGGGCCGGTCAACCTGGGCAACCAGGCCGAGATCACCATGCTCGACCTGGCCCGCACGATCATCACGCTCACCGGCTCGTCCTCCGAGATCCGCTTCGTCGACCGGCCCACGGACGACCCCGCCGTGCGCTGTCCCGACCTCACCCTCGCCCGCGGCAAGCTCCAGTGGGAGCCCCGGGTGGACGCGGCCGAGGGGCTCGCGCGGACCGTCGCCTGGTTCCGCGCGCACCACGACGCCTGACCGACCCGACGCCCGACCTTCGTCGAAGGGCCTCGCACCATGCGCGTACTCGGAATCAACGCCCTCTTTCACGACCCCGCCGCAGCACTGGTCATCGACGGGCACATGGTTGCCGCGGCCGAGGAGGAGCGCTTCTCCCGGCGCAAGCACGGCAAGCGCCCCGTACCGTTCGCCGCCTGGGAAGTTCCGGGAAAGGCCGCCGCCTGGTGCCTCGCCGAGGCGGGACTGCGGCCCCAGGACCTGGACGCCGTGGCGTACTCCTTCGATCCCGCCCTCGCCCGCTCCGCAGGGGAGTTGGGCCTGGACGACCCCTGGGACCATCTGCGCCTGACCTATGCCCGCGAAGCCCCCTTGTTCCTGAGCACGGCGTTGCCGGGACTGGACCCGGACATCGTTCGGTTCGTCCCGCACCACATGGCACACGCCGCTTCCGGCGCGTTCGCGGCACCGGACGCCGAGCCGTCCTCCGCGCTGGTCCTGGACGGCCGCGGGGAATCCGCCTCCCACCTCGCCGCACGCCGCATCGGCGACCGGCTGGAACCGCTGTACGCGCAGCGGTTGCCGCACTCCCTGGGGCTCGCCTACGAGGAGCTCACCGAACACCTCGGCTTCCTGCGCTCCTGTGACGAGTACAAGGTGATGGCGCTGGCCTCGTACGGCAGACCACGCCTCCTCGCCGAACTGCGCTCCCGCATCCATCCGACCGGTGACGGCGGTTTCCGGGCCACCGGAGTGCCCTGGTCCGAGCTGTGCCCTCCGTTGCGCCCCGGGCAGCAGTGGTCGCAAGCGCACGCGGACCTGGCCGCGAGCGCGCAGGCGTGCCTGGAGGAGACGTTGCTCGACCTGGTGCGCTGGCTGCACGGACGTACCCACGACGAGGTGCTGACCATGGCCGGCGGTGTGGCGCTGAACTGCGTCGCCAACGCACGCGTCGCCCGGGAGGGCCCGTTCCGGCGGGTGTGGGTGCAGCCGGCCGCCGGTGACGCCGGTACCGCTCTCGGCGGGGCCCTCCTGCTGGCCGCGCACGGCGGGGACGAGCTGGAACCGATGCCCGGCGCGGACCTCGGGCGCTGCTGGTCGGACGCCGAGCTGGAAGGGCGGCTCAAGACGGCGGCGGTGCCGTTCGAGCGACCGCCGGACCTGGCCGCCACGGTCGCCCGGGCGCTGGCCGACGACGCGATCGTGGCCTGGTTCCAGGGCCGGTCCGAGTACGGGCCGAGGGCCCTCGGCCACCGTTCGCTGCTGGCCCACCCGGGGCACGCGGGCAACCTGGAGCGGCTCAACGACGTCAAGGGCCGTGAGCAGTTCCGGCCGGTGGCGCCGATGGTGCTCGCCCATCGGGCGGCCGAGATCTTCGACGGTCCGCTGCCCAGCCCGTACATGCTCTTCGTGCACGACGTCGCGGAGCGGTGGCGGGAGCGGATACCGGCGGTGGTGCACGTGGACGGCACAGCCCGCATCCAGACCGTGGACCCCGCACAGGAGCCGCTGGTCGCCCGGATGCTCAGTGCCTTCGAGGAGCTGACCGGCCTGCCCGTCGTCGTCAACACCAGCCTGAACACCGCCGGCCGGCCGATGGTCGACGATCCGCGTGACGCCCTGGAGTGCTTCGGCTCCACCCCGGTCGACATGCTGGCCCTCGGGCCCTTCGTCGTCCGCCGCGGCGCTCTCTTCGCCGACGGACGCGGGAGCGCCGATGGACGCGGGAGCGCCGATGGACGCGGGAGCGCCGATGGACGCGGGAGCGGCCGATGAGCGCGCGCCGACCCCCGCTCGACCCGGCGTACGCGGTGGTGATCCCGACGCTCGGCCGCCCCAGCCTCACCGTACTGCTGGCTGCCCTGGCCGGATGCGCAGGTCCGCGTCCCCGGCGGATCGTGCTCGTCGACGACCGAGGGCCGGACGCCCCGGCCCCCCTGCCCGCCGGAGTCCCCGGCGATCTCGACGGGCTCGTCGAGGTCGTCCGGACCGGCGGGCGCGGACCGGCGGCGGCGCGCAACGCCGGCTGGCGGGCCGTCCGGGAGCCGTGGATCGCGTTCCTGGACGACGACGTGGTGCCCGGGCCGACCTGGGCCGCCGACCTCGCCGCCGACCTGGCGGAGGCCGGATCCCGCACCGCCGGTGTCCAGGGGCGGATCGAGGTCCCGCTGCCCGAGCACCGCAGACCCACCGACTGGGAGCGCGTGACAGCGGGGCTGGCCACGGCCCGGTGGATCACCGCGGACATGGCGTACCGGCGGGCCGTGCTGGAGGACACCGGCGGCTTCGACGAACGCTTCCCGCGGGCCTTCCGGGAGGACGCCGACCTGGCCTTGCGCGTCCTGGACCGCGGCTGGCGACTGACCCTCGGAAACCGGCGCACCACCCACCCGGTACGGCCCTGCGACCGCTGGGTCTCCGTGCGCGCCCAGGCGGGCAACGCGGACGATGTCCTCATGAACCGGCTGCACGGCCGGGACTGGTGGAAGCGCGCCGGAGCCCCGCGCGGCCGGCTGCCCCGCCACCTGACGGTGACGGCCGCCGCCACCGCTGCTCTCGTCTGCGCTGCGGCACGACGGCCACGCGCCGCCGTCGCCTGCGCGGCCCTGTGGCTCGCCGGGACCGCCGAGTTCGCGTTCGCCCGGGTGAGGCCCGGACCCCGTACGGCGGACGAGATCAGCGCCATGGTCCTGACCAGCGTTCTGATCCCACCGGTCGCCGCCTACCACTGCTTGCGGGGGTTGACCGGCCCAAGGGGGCCGCGCGCTGCTCACGACCGCTCACCGATCGGCGCGGCCGGGGGAGGAGGAGGTGAACGGACGGTATGCGACGGCCAGTCGTGCGTGAGACGCCCGGTGTGATGTCCGGCCCTTGGTTGTCCGGCGAGGGCCGGGGGCCCGCGTCGGCGCGCCGCCACGCGGCGCTTCCCGAGGCGGTGCTGTTCGACCGTGACGGGACGCTCATCGAGGACGTGCCCTACAACGGGGACCCCGGTGCGGTCCGGCCGATGCCGGGAGCGCGGGCCGCCGTGGACGCGGTCCGCTCCGCGGGCGTGTCGGTCGGGGTCGTGAGCAACCAGTCGGGGGTGGCCAGGGGGCTGCTGACGCGTGACCAGGTGGACGCGGTCCGTCTGCGGGTGGAAACCCTGCTCGGCCCGTTCGGGGTGTGGGCGGTGTGCCCCCATGGACCGGACGACGGCTGCCGTTGCCGCAAACCTGCTCCGGGGCTGGTCGTCGCCGCCTGTGGCAGGCTCGGCGTGGACCCGGGGCGGACCGTCGTCATCGGTGACATCGGAGCGGACATGGCCGCCGCGGCTGCCGCCGGTGCCCGGGGTGTCCTCGTACCCACCCCGCTGACGCTTCCGGTGGAAGTCAGGGCCGCCAGGGAGACTGCGCACGACCTGCGCGCCGCGGTGCTCAAGGCGCTGGGGCGGACGCCCGGGGCGGGAGGGGCCCGATGACCCGCGGGCCGCGCACCCTGGTGGTCCGTCTGGACAGCGCGGGGGATGTGCTGCTGGCAGGCCCGGCGGTGCGGGCCGTGGCCGCCGGGTCCGCCCATACGGCGATGCTGTGCGGTCCCCTCGGAGAACGGGCCGCGCGGCTGCTGCCCGGTCTGGACGAGGTGCTGGTCTACGACGCCCCCTGGGTGGGATTCGACCCGCCACCGGTACGCCGGGGTGACCTGGACGCGGTGGCCGAGGTGCTCGCCGGGCGCCGTTTCGACCGGGCGCTGGTGCTTGCCTCCTTCCACCAGAGCCCGCTGCCCATGGCCCTGCTGCTCAAGGCGGCCGGTGTGCCGTGGGTGGCCGCGGACAGCGAGCACTATCCGGGCTCGCTGCTGGACCTGCGCCATCACCGGGCACCCCACCGGCACGAGACCGAGGCCGCGCTGGACCTCGCCGAGGCCGCCGGGCACCCGTTGCCGCCGGGCGACGACGGACGGCTGCGCATCACCGCCCCGCCGGACACCACCCCGCTCACCGGGGCCGCGCCGTACGTCGTCGTGCATCCCGGCGCGGCGGTGCCGGCCCGCGCCTGGACACCCGGCCGGGCGGCGCGTGCGGTGGCCGCCCTGGCCGCGGCAGGCCACCGCGTCGTGGTCACCGGCGGGCCCGGTGAGAAGGAACTGACCGACTCGGTCGCGGACAGCCACGCCCTGGACCTGGGCGGCCGGACCACGCTCGCGGAACTGGCCGGAGTGCTCGCGCGGGCGCGGGCCGTCGTGGTCGGCAACACCGGCCCCTGCCACCTCGCGGCGGCGGTCGGCACACCCGTCGTCTGCCTGTTCGCCCCCGTCGTACCGGCCGAGCGCTGGGCGCCGTACGGGGTGCGCAGCGTGCTGCTCGGACGGCACGACGCGCCGTGCGCGGGCAGCAGGGCCAGGCTCTGCCCGATTGCGGGGCACCCCTGCCTCGACTCGGTGACCGACGACGAGGTGCTCGCGGCGGTCGCCTCCCTGACCGTCGGCGACCGCGGCGAACGCGGCGACCTCCGGACCACCGACTACCCGACCACCGACTACCCGACTGCCGACTACCCGACCACCGACTACCCGACCACCGACTACCCGACCACCGACTACCCGACCACCGACTACCCGACTGCCGCCGACTCCCGCGACCTCCGGAGGTGAGCCGCGTGAACATCCTGGTGTGGCATGTGCACGGCTCCTGGACCACCGCGTTCGTCCAGGGCCCGCACACCTACCTGGTGCCGGTCCTGCCGGGCCGGGGTCCTGACGGGCTGGGCCGGGCGAGGACGTTCGCCTGGCCGGATTCGGTGCGAGAGGTGACGCCGGCTCAGCTGAGGGACGCCCCGGTCGACCTGGTCGTACTCCAGCGGCCCCACGAGGCGGCCCTCGCCGAGGACTGGCTCGGCGGGCGCCGGCCCGGGCGGGACGTGCCCGCCGTGTACCTCGAACACAACGCCCCCGACGACGACGTCCCGAACACGCGGCATCCCTGCGCGGACCGCGACGACCTCCTGCTGGTGCACGTCACTCACTTCAACCGGCTCTTCTGGGACAACGGCGGCACCCGTACCGCGGTGATCGAGCACGGCGTCGTCGACCCCGGCCACCGCTACACCGGCCGGCTGGACCGGGCCGCCGTCGTCGTCAACGACCCGGAGCGCCGGGGCCGCTTCACCGGCACCGACCTGCTGCCAGCCCTGGCCGAGGCCGTCCCCCTCGACGTGTTCGGCATGCGCACCGAGGGCCTGGCCGGACACCTCGGGCTGACCCCGGACCGCTGCCGGACCGCGGACCTGCCGCAGCGCGACCTGCACGACGCCATGGCCGAGCGACGGCTGTACCTGCACCCGGTGCGCTGGACCTCGCTCGGGCTGTCCCTGCTGGAGGCGATGCATCTCGGTATGCCCGTCGTCGCCCTGGCCACCACCGAAGTGAGCGAGGCGGTCCCGCCGGGAGCGGGGGTGCTCTCCACCCGGCCGGAGGTCCTGGCCGCGGCCGCCCGCCGCTACCTGGAGGAACCACAGGCGGCGGCCGAGGACGGAGCGCGCGCCCGTCGGGCCGCGCTCGAACGCCATGGACTCAAGCGCTTCCTGGACGACTGGGAACGCGTGATGGAAGAGGTGACCCACGGATGACGCCCATGCCCCCCGAAGGGACCGACGTGACGGGCCGCGCGTACGAACCCGACATGCTCGACATCGCGCTCGTCTCGGAGCATGCCAGTCCCCTTGCCGTTCTGGGCGGTGTCGACGCGGGCGGCCAGAACGTCCATGTGGCCCACCTCGCCGGAGCGCTCGCCGATCGTGGTCACCGGGTCACCGTGTACACCCGGCGGGACGCGTCGGACCTGCCCGGGCGCGTCCTGATGCGTCCCGGGGTCGAGATCAGGCATGTGCCCGCCGGGCCTGCCCGGCGGATCCCGAAGGACGAACTGCTCACGCACATGCCGCAGTTCGGCAGGTTCCTGGCCGACGTATGGGAGAAGGCACCGCCGGATCTCGTGCACGCCCACTTCTGGATGTCCGGCTACGCCTCGCTGTGCGCCACCCGGGAGCTCGGCCTGCCGTTCGTCCAGACCTACCACGCCCTCGGCACGGTCAAGAGGCGTCACCAGAAGGACGACGACACCAGTCCCCCGGAGCGGATCCCCATCGAGACGCGCGTCGGGCTGAGCTGTGACCGGATCATCGCCACCTGTCACGACGAGGTCCGCGAGCTCTCCGCCATGGGCATCCCCTACGCCAAGGCGGCCGTGGTGCCCTGCGGCGTCGACCCCACACGCTTCACCCCGCACGGACCCGCCGCACCCCGCGGCGCCGCACGGCAACTGCTGCAGATCGGCCGTCTGGTGCCCCGTAAGGGAGCCGCCGTCTCCATCGAGGCGCTGGCCGGTGTTCCCGACGCCGAACTGGTCGTCGTCGGGGGCCCGCCCGCCGACCGGCTCGACATGGACCCGGAGGCCCGGCGGCTACGAATCCTCGCCGCACGGACGGGGGTCGCGGACCGGGTGCGGCTGACCGGGGGACTGCCCCCCGAGGAGATACCGGCGTTGCTGCGGGCCGCCGATGTCGTGCTCTGCCCGGCGGACTACGAGCCCTTCGGGATCGTGCCGCTGGAGGCCATGGGCTCCGGCACGCCGGTGGTCGCCAGTGCCGTCGGCGGCCACCTCGACACCATCGACGACCCGGCGACCGGCCGGCTGGTCCCACCCGGCGACCCGGACGCGCTGGGCGAGGCGATCACCGCGCTGCTCACCCACCCCGCGCGGGCCGCCGCCTGCGGTGCGGCCGGCCGGCGCCGGGTGCTCGCCCACTACGGCTGGAACCGGATCGCGAAGGCCACCGAGGACGTCTACCGCGAGGTGCTGCTACGACGGCCCGCCGCCGTGGGAGTGGCCTGACCGGGCCGTAGGGCGGTCTCGACCGCTGTCCGCCTGAGCCCGACGCGGTGCCGAATCGTCGTATCCCGTGGAAAGGAGGCAGGACCCGGCCCTCGCGGACCGGGCCCGACCACCATGCCCGATCCCCTCCACGCAGCACGGCAGCACTGCCGGTCGCTGCAGGACGCACTCGACGGCCTCGGCCGCCAGGAACTCGGCCGGATCACGGACTGGGGCCGGCACCTCGCCGCCGTCCTGTCGGGCGGCGGCAGACTGCTGGCCGCGGGCAACGGCGGCAGCGCCGCCCAGGCACAGCACCTCACCGCCGAACTCGTCGGCCGCTACCACGACGAACGCCCCGCGTACTCCGCGATCGCCCTGCACGCCGAGACATCCAGCGTCACCGCGATCGCCAACGACTACGGCTTCGAGGAGCTGTACTCCCGCCAGGTCGCCGCCCACGGGCGCCCCGGCGACGTACTCGTCCTGCTGTCCACGTCCGGACGCAGCCCCAATGTGCTGGCCGCCGCCGACACCGGCCGTGCCGTCGGTCTGCTGGTGTGGGCCATCACCGGGCCCCGCCCCAATCCACTGGCGGCCCGTGCCCACGACGCCCTCTGCGTCGACTCGGCCGACACCGCCACCGTCCAGGAGGCCCACCTCGTCGCGGTGCACCTGCTCTGCGAGGCGTTCGACGCCCAGTGCCCCGCGCCGGAGCGCCTCACCGCAACGGTACGGAGGCCGGTCACATGAGCGCAGGGAAGCCGCTTGTCGTGGTGGGGGACGCGCTGCTGGACCGGGACATCGACGGGGAGACGACCCGGCTGGCCCCGGACGCCCCGGTCCCGGTGGTGGACGTCGTCCACGACCGCTGCCGTCCCGGCGGCGCGGGGCTCGCCGCGGCGCTGGCGGCGCGGGAGGGCCGTGAGGTCGTCCTGATCACCGCGCTCGGCGACGACCCGGCCAGCCGTACGGTGCGGGACGCGCTGCGTTCCCGGGTCCGGTTGATCGAACTGGCACTGGAGGGGACTCTCCCCGTCAAGACCCGGGTACGGGTCGGCGGCCGTCCCCTTGTGCGGGTGGACGACGGTGGCGGCAGACCCGGCGAACCCGACGAGGCGGTGCGGGGCGCCCTTGACGGCGCGGGCGCTGTCCTGGTCGCCGACTACGGTCGCGGCACCGCCACCGCCGTACGGCAGCACCTGAAGCGGGTGGCGCGGCGGCTGCCGCTGGTGTGGGACCCGCATCTGCGCGGCGAGGCACCCGTGCACGGCGCGCGCCTGGTCACGCCCAGCGGGGCGGAGGCGTACGCCATGACGCGCGTCGGCGACGACTCGCTGCACGCGCACGCCATGCGGGGCACCCGTCTGGCGGACCGCTGGCAGGTGGCGGCCGTCGCCGTGACCCTGGGCGAGCACGGCGCGATGCTGACCCGTGCGGGCAACGACAGCCCGATGCTGGTGCCCGCCCCCTACCGTGCCGACGGCGACCCGTGCGGTGCGGGCGACTGCTTCGCCGCGACCGCCGCGAGGGCGTTCGCCGACGGGGCGCTGCCCGAGGAGGCCGTGCAGCGGGCCGTCGCCGAGGCCACCGCGTTCGTCGCCGGGGCGGGGGCGGGTGACCACGCGCTCTGGCAGACCCCCTCGGAGGCGCCACCCGTACCACCGACCCGGCCCGTGGATCCCTTCGCCCTCGCCGAGCAGGTCCGGGCGCGGGGCGGGACGGTGGTGGCCACCGGCGGCTGTTTCGACCTGCTCCACGCCGGGCACGTCGGCCTGCTGGAGGGCGCCCGTCGTATCGGTGACTGCCTCATTGTGTGTCTCAACTCCGACAGCTCGGTCGCCCGCCTCAAGGGGCCGGGCCGCCCGCTGACACCCGAGGCGGACCGCAGGCGCATCCTCGACGGGCTGGGCTGCGTGGACGCCGTCGCGGTGTTCGACGAGGACACCCCGGAGAACCTGTTGCGCGAACTCCGCCCCGACGTCTGGGTCAAGGGCGGCGACTACACGGCCGACACGCTCCCGGAAGCCGCCGCCCTGCGGGAGTGGGGCGGCCAGGCCGTCGTCCTGCCCTACCTCTACGGCCGCTCCACCACCGCACTCGCCCACCGTGCGGCCCTCTCCCGCGTCCGGAACGAGAAGCCGGAACCCCCACGATGATCGGGCGGCTGGTGGTGCTGCGCGCACTGGGGCTGGGCGATCTGCTGACCGCCGTGCCCGCGTTGCGTGCGCTGCGCCGGGCCTTCCCGGGGCACGAGACCGTACTGGTGGCACCCGCGCGGCTGGCGGCCGCGGTCGCCGCGACCGGGGTCGTGGACCGGCTGCTGCCCGCCGAGGCACCCGGCCGTGCGGTGCCCGCCGGGATCTACTGGCCCTGGCCGCCGCCCGACCTCGCCGTGGACCTGCACGGCAACGGCCCGCTCAGCCGGGACCTGCTGCGGGCGCTGAACCCCTCCGGGCTGCTTGCGTACGCGCAACCGGACGGGCCGGCATGGCAGGCGGACGAGCACGAACGGGACCGCTGGTGCCGGCTGCTGGACTGGTACGGAATCGCCGCCGATCCCACTGATCTTCACATCCCGGCGCCCGACGGCCCGTCACCCCTTCCGAGGGCGACGGTGGTCCACCCGGGCGCGGACGCCGCCGCCCGCCGCTGGCCCGCGGAACGCTTTGCAGCGGTCGCGAACGCGCTGCACACGGCAGGACACCAGGTGGTCGTCACGGCGGGTGCGGGCGAGGGGCCCCTCGCCCGTCTGGTCGCGCGGCACGCCGGGCTGCCGCCTTCGTCGGTCCTCGGGGGACGCGCCGACGTGCCGTTCGAGGAACTGGCCGCCCTCGTCGCCGGGGCCCGCGCGATCGTCGTCGGCGACACCGGACTCGCCCATCTCGCCACCGCCCTCGGGACCCCGTCCGTGGTGCTGTTCGGGCCGGTCGCCCCCCGGCTGTGGGGGCCGCCCGCCGATCCTCGGCACCGCGTGCTGTGGCACGGCGACCCCGAGGGCGCGCCCCGCCCGGGTGACGCCCATGGAGACCGGGCCGACGAGCGGTTGCTGCGCATCACCCCCACGGAAGTCATCGACGCGGTGCACCTGCTGCCGAGGGCCGGGCGCGGCCGGCTGACCGCCGCCGGGCGCCTGCCATGACCGTCGGCGTCACGGGCTCCGGGACCGGGGTGGTCGTGATCACCCGCGACGGTTCCGACCGGTCTGCTGCGTACCGTTCCTGGGACTGAGCAGGAGTGAGCCCCCTCAGCCGCACGCCCCGAACGGTCGGCGACCCTGGCGCGGCTGCGTGCGCTCGCCGAACAGCCTCCGGTCGCCGTCGTCGACAACGGGTCGTCCGACGGCACCGCCGAGGCCGTACGGGCCGCCCCCCGGCGGTCCGCCTGATCGAAACCGGGCGCAACCTCGGCGCCGTCGGCCGCAGCCCGGGCGTCGCCACGCTGGCCATGCCGTACGTCGCCTGCAGCGACGACGACTCCTGGTGGGAGCCGGGCGCCCTCACCCGGGCGGCCGACCTGTTCGAGGGTCCACCCGCGGCCGGCACTGATGGCCGCCGCCATCCGGGTAGGCCCCGACGGGCGCTCCGATCCACTGAACGACGTCCTCTCCCCACCGCCGCCGGATACTCCAGCGGATCCGCCGGGCCCGGCGGTCCTGGAGGACCACGTGCACGAGTCCGACGGGAGGGCTGCGAACGCAGTCCTTTCCGACGACTCCTGGCGGCCCGCCTGAGCGTGCGGCGGCGAGGCCTGTGAGGAAGTCCACCCCGGCGGCGTAAGACCAGGTGAACAGGGGGGAAGCGGCCCGTCCGGGCAATAGGATCGGAAGGGTGGATTCCGTATCCAGGTGACCGTCTGTGAGGATGGCCCGGCCCGAGGGCCCGGCCTGCCTCACCGTCGAGCGCGGCATCGCGAGCAGCGAGGGCCCGGCACCCGAACGATGCGTGTCTCGCCCCGGTTCGGGCTGCTGTCCCCTGTGCCCGTACCTCGCCCCGCTGGGGCTTCACGAAGCGCTCTGACGTGTCACTTTCCTCTGAATCCACACCCCCCGTCGCCCACCCCCGCGCCCGCACCCGCTTCCGCATACGCTTCGGCCCCCGCGGCGATCGCGCCGCCTGGCGCTGTCTGAGGTACCCCAGCATGCGCTGGTGGTCGGCCGCCAACTTGCTGTCGAACACCGGTACGTGGATGCAGCTGACCGTGCAGAACCTGCTGGTGCTGCAGATCACCGGCTCGGCCGCCGCGACGGGCCTGTCACTAGCGGTCCAGGCCGCCCCAGGCCTCCTGCTCGGAGTCGCCGGAGGCGCGGCGGTCGACGCCTGGCCGCGCAAGCACACCGCGCTGGTGAGCCAGGCGCTGCTGGCCCTGGTGGCCTTCGTCACCGCGGCCATGGTGGCCCTCGACCAGCTCAGTACGGGCGGTCTGCTGGTGCTCGCCGCCGTCACCGGGTTGGTCGCCACGGTCGACGGCCCGGCGACCGCTCTCCTGGGCAACGACCTGGTTCCCCCCAAGGACCTGCCGTCCGCCATCGCCCTGGGCTCCGCGGTGCACAGCGTGGGCCGGTTCGCCGGCACCGCGTCCGCCGCCGTGGTCGTGGGCCTGTTCGGCAGTGCCACGGCCTATGTGGCCGACGGCTTGTCCTTCCTCGCTGTCGCCGCCGTGATCCCCTTTCTGCGGCCCGCCCCCGGAACACAGCCGACTGCCCCGGCACCCAAGGAGAAGGCTCAGGCCCTCAAGGAGGATGCGGCGCCGGAACCGGGCGGCCTGGCGTTCTTCGTGCGCAGGCCCCGGCTGGTCGCTCTCACCGCGATCACCGCGCTGAGCTCGGTCTTCGGCCGCAACTACACGCTGACCCTCGCTGTCCTGGTGACCGGACCGCTGCACGGCGGCACCGAGGCGTACGGCGTGGTGTCCACCGTCCTGGCCGTCGGTGGAATCGCCGGGGCGGTCGTCGCCGGGCGCCTGCGCAGCCCGTCCGTACGTCTGGTCGCCGCCCTCGCCGCGGCGGGTGCTCTCCTCCAGGTGGCCGCCGGCCTGTCCGGCACGCTGTTCATGCTCCTGGTCCTGGTATTGCCCATGGCCGTGCTGGAGTCGGTCTCGGACACGGCCGGCGCCACGGTGCTGCAGACCGATCCACCGCCTCACCTGCGCGGCAGGGCCCTCGGCGTCTGGCGCAGCGCGAGCACCGTCTGGGGGCTGGCCGGGCCGCCGTTGCTCGGCCTCCTGCTCGAATGGGCGGGTGCCCGCGGAGCTCTGGTGACCGGCGGTCTGATCATCATCGGCGGACTGGCCGCTGGGGCCGCCCGGCACCGGGCCACGACCCGGCCGTCTCCCGTCGTGCTCATCCCCGCCCAACAGTCGGCGTGACGGGGCCGACGGCAGCCTGCCGTGGACGTCGAGTCCCGGAGCTCGTCCTGGTCCGGGGCAGGACGGTGGACCTTGTCCCATCCTCCCTGCGACGGCGACAACTTTGGCATAGGACAAAGTGTTAAGGTGGCCGCGGAGGTGATCGCGTGCGCATCAGCGGTACGACGGCGGCCGAGATCGCAGGCAGTGTGCGGGACCAGGTCGCTTCGGGTGAACTGGCGCCGCGGGCGGTGCTGCCGTCGGTGCGGGCGCTCGCCGCCGAGCTGGGGGTCAACCGGAACACCGTCGCCCTGGCGTACCGGCGGCTGGTCGAGGCCGGGGTGGCCGAGACCCGGGGCCGCGGTGGCACGGTGATCGCGGCGGTGCCGCAGCTCGCCCGCGAGGGGGCAGGCGTCGGTGGCGACTCCGTCGACCTGGCCAGCGGCAACCCCGATCCGGAACTACTGCCCGACCTCCTGGCCGCGTCCCGCCGGGGGCACTACCGCCCGCCCCTGTACGGCACGCCCGCCGTCGACGCGGGGTTGAGCGACTGGGCCTCCGCCGACTTCGCCGAGGACATCGAGCAACCGTTCCGCACGCTGGTGGCGCACGGAGCGGTAGACGCCACCGAGCGGCTCCTGAACGCACACCTCGCCCGCGGCGACGCGGTGGCGATCGAGGACCCCTGCTTCCTGGCGAGCATCGGCACACTGCGGCTGAACGGCTACCGGTCGGCACCGGTCCCGGTCGACGGCGCCGGCATGCGTCCCGACGCTCTGCGGGCCGTGCTGCAGGACGGCGCCCGCGCGGTCGTCTGCACGCCCCGCGCCCACAACCCGACCGGTGCGAGCCTCACCGAGGAACGTGCGGCCGAGCTGCGCGCGATCCTCGCGGACCACCCCCAGGTCCTGGTGATCGAGGACGACCACTTCTCGGCGGTCTCCGCACGCCCGTACCACCGGATCACCCCGCCGACCACCGCGCGCTGGGCGCTGGTGCGCTCGCTGTCCAAGTTCCTCGGCCCGGACCTGCGTCTCGCCCTCGTCGCCGCCGACGCCGAGACCAGCGTGCGCCTGGAGGCGCGGCTGAGCGCCGGTACCACCTGGGTCAGCCGCCTGCTGCAGCACATCGCTCGCGAACTGCTGCTCGACCCTGGAGTCCAGGAACTCCACGAGCGGGCCCGTGAGGCATACGCACACCGCAGCGGCCTGCTCGTCGAGCGGCTGCACGCCCATGGCATCGAGGTCCCCGACCGGCCCGACGGGCTGAACGTATGGGTCGAACTCGACGTCGACGGCCGGTCGGTGGTCGAAGCCCTGGCCCAGCGGGGCTGGGCCGTGCGGTCCGGCCACATTTTCGTCCGCGATCCGTCCACCCACCCGGGCGCCATCCGGATCACCAGCTCCACCGTCACCGAGTCGCAGGCGGAGGCGTTCGCAGCCGAACTCGCCGCGGTCGTAGCGGAATTGCGCACAGCGAATTGATGACCGTGCCCCCTTCCCCCTTCAAGGAGCCATCATGTTCCGTGGCCTGAGCGCCTTCCCCCTCACCCCCACCGACGAGCACGGCATCGACGACACGGCGTTCGCCGCGCTCGTCGCCCGCCTCGGTGCGGCCGGCGTGGATTCCATAGGCGCGCTCGGCTCCACCGGCGGCTACGCCTACCTCACCCGGGAGCAGCGCGCCCACGCCGTGAAGATCGCGGTGGAGGCCGCCGACGGCGTGCCCGTCCTGGTCGGTGTCGGCGCGCTGCGCACCTCGCACGTCCTCGCGCTGGTCGAGGACGCGCAGCAGGCCGGGGCCTCCGGAGTGCTGCTCGCCCCGATGACGTATCAGCCGCTCACCGAAGACGAGGTGTTCGGCCTGTACGAGGAGGTCACCCGCGAGCTGTCCGTGCCGCTGTGCGTGTACGACAACCCCCGCACCACGCATGTCGACTTCACCGACGAACTGCACGGCCGGATAGCCCAGTTGCCGAACATCGCCTCGATCAAGATCCCCCCTCTGCCCGAGGACCCGGCACAGGCCAAGGCCCGCGTCGACGCGCTGCGGGCGCTGGTCCCGGAAACGGTCACCATCGGTGTGAGCGGCGACTGGGCGGCCGCCCGCGGCCTGAACGCCGGGTGCGACGCCTGGTACTCGGTCCTCGGCGGCATGTTCCCGCGGACCGCTCTCGCTCTCACCCGCGCCGCCCAGGCTGGTGACGCGGGCCGGGCGACGGAACTGTCCGACGAACTCGAGCCGCTGTGGGCCCTGTTCCGCCGCCACGGCGGCCTGCGCGTCATGTCCGCCGCAGCGTCCCACCTCGGCCTGGCGGGGGAGCCCAACCTGCCGCGTCCCCTGCGCGGGTTGGACGAGGCCGCACGTCAGGATGTCGTCGCCGCCTTGAACGCCCTCGGGCTCACCGTCTGAGCATGCGCGCCGTGAACCGCCGGCACAGGGCGACCGGAACGCACACGGAGAGCGGGTCGTCGGCGCCGGCCGACCGCAAGGGTGGCCTGCCGCGCTACGTCGTCGCCGCGGCCCTGGCCCGTACCGCCGACGGCGGTGCGGTCGTCGCCGTCGTCCTGCTCGTCACCTCGTCGGGTGGCTCGGGGACGCTCGCGGGTGCGCTGGGCGCATGCGTCACCGCGCCGCACCTGCTCGGCCCCTTCGTCGCCCGCCCGCTGGATCTCGCGCACGACGGACGCAAGGTCATCGCGGTGGCCTGCCTGCTGTATGCCCTCGCGCTGACCGCGGGCGTCCTGACGTACGCCCGTGTGCCCGCTCCGGTGACCGGGCTGCTGCTGGCCATGGCCGGCACCTGCGGCCCCCTGCTGACCGGCGGCATCAGCAGCCGGCTGCCCGCCATCGTCGGACCTCGACTGCGCACCCAGCGCCGGGCGCAGGGCTGGGACGTGGCCACGTACGGCATCGGCGGAACCGTCGGTCCGTCCCTGGTGGCCGCGCTGTCGGGCTGGGTCTCGCCCTCCGCCGCGGCCCTCGCTCTGGCGGGTGGGGCCGGGGTGGCGACAGGGTGTGTGCTCCTCCTGCCCTACGCGCCTCCCGCTCACGGCGGGGACAGGGCCGCGATTCTCAGGCCAGGGCCCACACTGGCCCTGATGGCCCGTACCGGCCGTCTGCGGCGCACGGTCTGCCTGACCATGATCGTCGCGCTCAGCGTCGCCGCGCTGCCGATCACCGCGGTGCACATGACGAAGATCCTGGGTGTCGACACCTCCACCGCAGCGGTGTTGACCGCCGCCTACGGCCTCGGCAACCTCACCGGCTCCGCGGTGCTGATGGTCTCCCCGCTCACCGGCGAACCCGACCGTCTCATGCGCCGCCTCGCCCTGGGGGTCGTCGTCGGCCTCGGCATGGTCGCCACGAGTCACGTGTTCGCCCTGTCCGTGGCGGCGTACGGCCTGACCGGCATCCTCAACGCCCTCTTCTTCGCCGCCACGCTCGCCGCCCGCACCGAGTACGCGCCCGCGCAGGCACGCGGTCAGGTCTTCATCTGGGTGGCTGCCTTGAAGATCACGTCAGGATCCGCCGGCACCGCCCTCGCCGGGTCTCTTACGGGCCTGGACGTACGTCTGCCGCTCCTCCTCGGCATCGCCGCGATCACGGCGGCTGTGGCGGCCACCTGCCGGGGACCGGAAACCCGTTGAAAGCCCACGGTGAAGGCAGGGTTCGGTTACGGCTTCCGGATCAGCGGTGCGTCCGTGCCGGCCGCGATCTCCTCGGCGGTCACTCCCGGCCCGCACTCCACGAGTACGAGGCCCTCGGGGGTGACGTCGAGTGGGGCCGGGTGTACGACGGCGGGCCGGCGCACCTGGTTTCGGTGCGTCGCCCCGCCCGGTGTCACCTCTCACGCCGGCTGCTCCCGGCAGCGCCCGGTGTTCGGCGGGCGTCCGCGCGGCGCCGGGCCGGCCGCAGGCCCGCTGCTACGGCAGCGGCGGCCAGCACCGGTACGCCCACCGCACCGGCGAGGCTGCCGACCGCCGGTGAGGAGAGCCGGCCAAAGCGGTCCCGCGGGCCTGCCGCCATCCTCCAGGCGATCGGAATCCCGTATCCGGCTCATCCATGCCGTGGAGGTGACCAGGAGCCGGCCCCGTCGAACGGCGGCCACAAAAACGCCGGGCCGGCCCATGAGGGCCGGCCCGGACGGTGGCTGATCAGACCTGGTCGCGTCGGACCAGGTCGAGGAATCAGACCAGGTCGAACCGGTCGAGGTTCGAGACCTTGACCCACGCCGCGACGAAGTCGTTCACGAACTTCTCCTTGGCGTCGTCGCTCGCGTAGACCTCCGCGAGAGCGCGCAGCTCGGAGTTGGAGCCGAAGACGAGGTCGGCACGGGTGCCGGTCCACTTGACCTGGCCCGAGGCGTCGCGGCCCTCGAAGGTGGTCTGGTCCTCGGAGGTGGACTTCCACGTCGTGCCCAGGTCGAGCAGGTTGACGAAGAAGTCGTTGGTCAGCTTGCCCGGGGTGTCGGTGAAGACGCCGTGCGACGAGCCGCCCTGGTTGGCGCCGAGGACGCGCAGACCGCCGACGAGGACGGTCAGCTCGGGGGCGCTGAGGGTGAGCAGGTTGGCGCGGTCGAGCAGCAGGTACTCGGCCGGCAGGCGGTTGCCCTTGCCGACGTAGTTGCGGAAGCCGTCCGAGGTCGGCTCCAGTGCGGCGAAGGACTCCACGTCGGTGTGCTCCTCGGTGGCGTCCACACGGCCCGGCGTGAAGGGGACCTCCACGTCGAAGCCGGCGTCCTTGGCGGCCTTCTCGACCGCGGCGGCACCGCCGAGGACGATCAGGTCGGCCAGGGAGACCTTCTTGGCGGCACCGGAGTTGAAGTCGGCCTGGACGCCCTCGAGGACGCGCAGGACCTGGGCGAGCTCGTCCGGGTCGTTGACCTCCCAGCCGCGCTGCGGCTCCAGGCGGATGCGGGCGCCGTTGGCACCGCCGCGCTTGTCGCTGCCGCGGAATGTCGAGGCCGACGCCCACGCGGTGGACACGAGCTGCGAGACCGTCAGGCCGGACTCGAGGAGCTTGGCCTTCAAGGCCGCGATGTCACCGGCGCCGATGACCTCGCCCGTGGCCTGCGGCAGCGGGTCCTGCCACAGCAGCGTCTCCGCCGGGACCTCCGGGCCGAGGTACAGCGACTTCGGGCCCAGGTCACGGTGGGTCAGCTTGTACCAGGCGCGGGCGAAGGCGTCCGCGAACTGGTCCGGGTTCTCGTGGAAGCGCTTCGAGATCTCACCGTAGATCGGGTCGAAGCGCAGCGAGAGGTCGGTGGTGAGCATCGTGGGCCGACGCTTCTTCGACGGGTCGTGGGCGTCCGGGATGATCTCCTCGGAGTCCTTGGCCACCCACTGGTTGGCGCCGGCGGGGCTCTGCGTGAGCTCCCACTCGTAGCCGAAGAGGATGTCGAAGAAGTCGTTGCTCCACTGGGTGGGCTTGGTGGTCCAGGTCACCTCGAGACCGGAGGTGATGGCGTCGCCGCCCTTGCCGGTGCCGTAGGTGGACTTCCAGCCCAGGCCCTGCTGTTCCATGGAGGCGGCCTCGGGGTCGTCGCCGACCGCGTCGGCCGGGCCGGCGCCGTGGGTCTTGCCGAAGGTGTGACCACCGGCGATCAGGGCGACGGTCTCCTCGTCGTTCATCGCCATGCGGCGGAACGTCTCGCGGATGTCGCGGGCCGCGGCCAGCGGGTCCGGGTTGCCGTTGGGGCCCTCGGGGTTGACGTAGATGAGGCCCATCTGGACGGCGCCGAGCGGGTTCTCCAGCTCACGGTCGCCGGTGTAGCGCTGGTCGTCGAGCCAGGTGGTCTCGGGACCCCAGTACACGTCCTCGTCGGCCTCCCAGACGTCGGCGCGGCCGCCGCCGAAGCCGAAGGTCTCGAAGCCCATCGTCTCCAGGGCGACGTTGCCGGTGAGGATCATGAGGTCGGCCCAGGAGATGGACTGGCCGTACTTCTTCTTGACGGGCCACAGCAGACGGCGGGCCTTGTCCAGGTTGCCGTTGTCCGGCCAGCTGTTCAGCGGCGCGAAGCGCTGCTGGCCGCGGCCGCCACCGCCGCGGCCGTCGCTGATGCGGTAGGTGCCGGCGCTGTGCCAGGCCATACGGACCATCAGCGGGCCGTAGTTGCCGAAGTCGGCGGGCCACCAGTCCTGCGAGGTGGTCAGTACCTCGGCGATGTCCCGTTTCACGGCCGCCAGGTCGAGCGCCTGGAACGCCTCGGCGTAGTCGAAGTCCTCGCCGAGCGGGTTCGCCACGACGGGGTCCTTGGCGAGGATCTTCAGGTTCAGTCGGTCCGGCCACCACTGGCGGTTGCCACCGCCCTGTGTCGGGTGCGGGGCGCGCCCATGCGCGACGGGGCAGCCGCCGCTCGTCTCCTCCGGCTTGGGGTCGGTGACGATCGCGTCGTGGTTCTCAGTCATGGAAATCCTTCCGAACTGGGTGGATCACACGGTGCTCAGGAACTGCGGGCGGTGGAGCAGGCGGGGCACAGGCCCCAGTAGATGACCTCGGCCTCGTCGATCGCGAAGCCGCGGTCGTCGGAAGCGCTCAGGCACGGGGCGTGGCCGACCGCGCAGTCGACGTCGGCGACGGAACCGCACGACCGGCACACGAGGTGATGGTGGTTGTCCCCGACACGTCCCTCGAAGAGGGCCGGGCTGCCGGGCGGTTCTATGCGGCGCACGAGTCCCGCCGTGGTGAGCGCGTGCAGCGCCTCGTACACGGCTTGCAGGGAGATGTGGCCCACGCGGTCGCGCACACCGGCGGCGACCGCCTCGACGCCGAGGTGATCACCGGCCCGGACGGTCTCCAGCAGCGCGACCCGGGCCGCCGTCACCCGCAGGCCGGCACCACGCATCTCCTCGGCGGTCGTCGGAGGCTGGGGTGCAGTCATGGAGGTGAACCTACCTCCTTAAACACGAACGATTCAAGAGAATGAATGATTTAAGTCAGATGGCGTGTCGGCATACGTCGGGTGCGCGAGGCATCCCGGCGCAGGGCGCGCCGAAGTCAGCCGAGGTCGCGCAGCGCGCGCGGGGCCTGGCCGGAGAGGACCAGTTCCGCCTGGACGCCCGCTCCCTCGCCCGCCCCGAGCGGACCGTCCCCGCCCCCAGCGGAACAGGCGTCCCCGACGACTGGCCCACGCTGAGTGGAACGGGGCCGGATTCCGTATCCGGTCACGAGGATCGACGTCGCGATGCGAGGATGAGGCGCCATGACGCCAGGGTGGGGCGCTCGCGCAGTACGGGCCGCGGTGTTCGCGGCCGTCTGTGTGCTGCTCGCCGCCCTGGGCCACGTCATGATGTCCGGCGTCCATGTGCCCTGGTGGACCCTGGCGGCCGCCTTCGTCGTGACCGGCGCGGTGGGCTGGGGCCTGGCCGGGCGGGAACGCGGGCTGCCGCTGATCGTGTCGGTCGTGGTTGCCGCCCAGACGGCACTGCACTCGGGGTTCTCGCTGGCGCAGCCCGACACGGGTGCCATGCGCCATGTCATGGGCGCGATGGCCATGGACTCCCTGGACATGGCACACATGGGCCACGGGCACATGGGCTCCATGGGGCACATGGACCACATGGACTCCCCGGTCCCGGGCGTGAGTGACGGCTCCTCGTCCCTCGGCATGCTCGTCGCCCACCTCCTGGCCGCGCTGCTGTGCGGCCTGTGGCTGGCGTACGGGGAGCGGGCCGCCTTCCGCATGCTGCGGGCGCTCGCCGGATGGCTCGCCGCGCCGCTACGACTGCTGCTCGCGCTGCCCGTCCCGCCGCACCACCCCCGCCCGCTCCGCCGACGCCGCGCCACGAGCGCCCCTCGGCTTCTCCTCCTCGTCCACTCGATCATCTCCCGGGGTCCCCCGGTGGGGACCGCTGTCGCCTGACGACAGCCGGCAACCCGAGGCCGCCCCTGTGCGCCTCGGGCCTCGGCCGTACGCCCACCACGGACGTCGTACGGCCGCCTCCCCACTCCCGGACCGCGGACCGCCGTGCCCACACCCGGGCCGGCCCGCCCCCGGGACGACCGAGAAGGACCCCAGGTGATCGCTACCGTCCTGCCGACGGCCCCGGAGAACGCCGCGAGGGCAAAGAAGAGCGAGTCCGACATGGAGGAGGCACAGTCCCGTGACGCCTCCATCACCGCGTGGGCCCTTGCCGCCCGCGGCGGCGACCGTACCGCCGGGGAGCACTTCGTGCGGGCGTTGCACCGGGACGTGTTGCGCTACGTCGCTCACCTCTGCGCCGACCCCGAGGCGGTGGACGACCTGGCCCAGGACACGTTCCTGCGGGCGCTGGGCAGCCTGCACCGCTTCGAGGGCCGTTCCTCGGCGCGCACCTGGCTGCTGTCCATCGCCCGCCGGGCGGTGATCGACAGCTACCGGTACGCGTCCGCGCGGCCCCGCCCCGCCGACGTGCCGGACTGGCAGGCGGCGGTCGAGCGGGCGCAGCCGTGCGGCCTGCCGGGGTTCGACGACGGGGTCGTGCTGCTCGACCTGCTCGCCGCGCTGCCCGAGGAGCGCCGCGAGGCGTTCGTCATGACGCAGCTCCTCGGTGTGCCGTACGCGGAGGCGGCCGAGGCCGGCGGCTGCCCCGTCGGCACGGTCCGCTCCCGCGTGGCCCGCGCCCGCGCGACCCTGACGGATCTCCTGGCCGAGGCGGAGGGGCCCGGCCCAGAGGCCAGGGGGGCTGCCTGACCGGCACGCTCAGCGCCCCAACCTCCGCCGCACCGCCCCGCCCAGCCCCGCTGCCGCTCCCGCACCCACCAGCCCCGCCCCCGCGACGGCGAGGGCGCGGGCCGTGCGGCCGGGGGGCGTGGGGCGGGCGTTCGGGGCGGTGGCGTAGGCGCTGGCGGGGGTGTGGGGGAGTGCGGTGGCCAGCAGCTCGGCGAGGTGGACGGCCTCGTGGCCGCCGCTGTCGAACTCGTGGATCTGGGTGCGGCAGCTGAAGCCGTCGGCGAGGACGACCGTGCCGGCGTCGGCCTCGCGCAGGCGGGGGAGCAGGACGCGTTCCGCGCAGGCCTCGCTGACGTCCAGGTGGCCGCGTTCGAAGCCGAAGTTGCCGGCCAGGCCGCAGCAACCGGACTCCAGCTGTTCGGCGTCGACTCCGGCGCGCCGCAGCAGCTCACGGTCGGCGTCCCAGCCCGTGATCGCGTGCTGGTGGCAGTGGACCTGGGCGAGGGCACGGGCCGCGTGGGCGGGGACCTGCGGCGGTTCGTAGCCGGGGCTGTGCTCGGTGAGCAGCTCGGCGAGGGTCACCGTCTGGCTGCTCAGCCTGCGCACGTCACGGTCGCCGGGGAACAGCTCACCGGCGTCGGAACGGAAGACGGCCGTACAGCTCGGCTCCAGGCCCACCAGCAGACCGCCCTCCCGCAGATGCCCGGCGAGACGGCGGACGGTTCGGGTCAGGACGCGCTCGGCGGTGGCCAGTTGGCCGGTCGAGATCCACGTGAGGCCGCAGCACAACGGCTCCTGCGGGATCTCCACCCGCCAGCCCGCCTCCTCCAGCACGTGGACCGCCGCCTGGCCGATGTGCGGGTGGAAGGAGTTGGTGAACGTGTCCGGCCACAGCATCACCGTCCCGCGGGAGCCGTCGCCCCGCGGGACGTGACGCCGGTGCCACCGCTGGAGAGTCCGAGCCGCGAACAGCGGCATCTCCCGGTCCTCGACGCCCGCGACCGCCGTGGCGGCCCGCGCGAGGCCCGGCGTGCGGGTGAGGGCGTTCACGGCCGGCCCGAGCCGGGCGCGGCCCACCACCTGCGCCACCGCCGGCAGCCAGCCCATCGACCAGTCCGAGCGGGGCCTGCGCCAGGGACGGCCCTCGTAGTGGTGGGACAGGAACTCCGCCTTGTACGTGGCCATGTCGACGTCGGCCGGGCAGTCCTTCTTGCACCCCTTGCAGGCCAGACACAGGTCGAGGGCGTCCCGGACCGCCTCCGACCGCCAGCCGTCCCGGATCGCGCTGTCGCCGTGCCCGTCGACCATCTCGAACAGCAGCCGGGCCCGCCCGCGCGTGGAGTGCTCCTCCTCCCGGGTCACCTGGTAGGACGGGCACATCACCGCACCGCCGTCGTTGGTGTGCTGCCGGCACTTGCCCACCCCGACGCACCGGTTCGTGGCCTCCGCGAAGGAGTTCCCGTCGTGCGGGAACCGGAAGTGCAGCTCCCGCTCGTCGTACGGCGCCCAGTCGGCGCCGAGCCGCAGGTTCTCGTCGAGCCCGTACGGCGCCACCACCTTCCCGGGGTTCATCCGGTCCAGCGGGTCGAACACCGCCTTGAGCCGCCCGAACGCCTCCACCAGGTCGTCCCCGAACATCCGCGGCAGCAGCTCGCCCCGGCTCTGCCCGTCCCCGTGCTCCCCGGAGAAGGACCCGCCGAACTCCAGGACGAGATCGGCCGCCCGCTCCATGAACCGGCGATACGTCGCCACACCGTCGGCGGAGTACAGGTCGAAGGGGATACGGGTGTGCACGCAGCCCTGCCCGAAGTGGCCGTACAGACTGGGCCCCGTGTCGCTCTGGTAGCCGAACTCCTCGAACAGGCCCCGCAGTCGGCGCAGATAGTCGCCCAGCCGGTCGGGCGGGACCGCGGAGTCCTCCCAGCCCTCGAAGGTGTCGGGCTTGTCCGGGATGTGCGCGGTGGCGCCGAGACCGGCCTCGCGCACCTGCCACAACTCGTCCTCGTGGGCGGGCTGGTCGAGGAACGCGACCTCCGGGTCGTGCTCGCTCTCGTCGAGCCCGTCCAGCATCCGGTGCGCCCGCTCGTCGGCCTCCTCGACGGTGTCCCCGCCGAACTGCACCATCAGGAAGGCGTTCCCGTCCGGCATCTCGGCCAGCGCCTTGGTGTTGATCCGCTTGATCCGCTCGTCCCTGACCAGCCGCGCGTCGACGCCCTCCAGCGCCATCGGCTCGTACGGCAGGATCGCCGGTACGGCGTCGGCGGCCCGGTCGATGTTCTCGAACCCCAGCACCACCAGCGTCCGTTCCTTCACCACCGGCACCAGCTCCAGCTCCGCCCGCAGGACGGTGACCAGCGTCGACTCGCTGCCGACGAGCAGTCCGGCGACGTCGAAGCCGTGCTCGGGGAGCAGCGAGTCGAGGTTGTAGCCGGAGACCCGGCGCGGGATGTCCGGGTAGCGCCGGCGGATCTCGTCGGCGTAGGTGTCCCGCAGGGCGCGCAACTGCCGGTACACGGTGGCGCGCAGGTCGCCGTGCTTCTCGATCTCGTCGTACTCCTCGTCGCCGGTCTCGCCGCACCAGAAGCGGGTGCCGTCGTACAGCAGCACCTCCAGGCGGGCGATGTTGTCGACGACCTTGCCCGTCGCCTGTGCGGTGGCGCCGCAGGAGTTGTTGCCGATCATGCCGCCGATCGTGCAGTTGGCGTGGGTGGCGGGCTCCGGGCCGTAGCGCAGTCCGGTGGGCGCGAGCCGCCGGTTGAGCTCGTCCAGCACGATGCCGGGCTGGACGACACAGGTGCGGGCGTCCTCGTCCACGGACTCCAGCCGGTGGCAGTACTTGGACCAGTCGATCACCACGGCCGTGTTGGTGCACTGCCCGGCCAGACTCGTCCCGCCGCCCCGCGACAGCACGGGCGCGCCGTGCTCCCGGGCGACGGCGACGGCCTCCGCGGCCGCCTCGGGTGTCCGGGGGACGACCACGCCGATCGGTGTCTGGCGGAAGTTGGAGGCGTCCGTCGCGTACGCGGCCCGGCTCCCGGCGTCGAACCGCACCTCCCCGTCCACCCGGTCGCGCAGCGCCCGCGCCAGTGCCGCCGGGTCCACCGGAGGAGCGGCCGAGGGGCGAACGACGGGATCGGGCAGGCTCGGCGCGCCCATGGAGTCCTCCTGCGAAAGCCCGGCAACGAACGACGACCGCGCCCGGGGCACGGCAGGCGCCGGGTACCCCGGCGGCCGGGCGGGCAACCTCAGCGTTCCGCCACGGGCGGTACGGGTGCCGGGCAGCCCGCAGCGGGGTCCGGCAGCAGCGCCGACACCGCCTCCCGCTGGGCCGGGCCCGTGAACTTCTCCAGTGCCTGGGTGACCGTCTCGGCGAGGGGCCCGGAGGTCTCCTCCAGCAGCTGACGGGCCTTGGCGGTGAGGGCGACCTCGACGCCGCGCTTGTCGCCGCAGACCGACCGGCGGGTGACCAGGCCGGCGTGCTGGAGGCAGGCGATCTGGTAGGTGAGCCGCGTCTTGGGGCGGCCGAGGAGCTCCGCGATCCGGGTCATGCGCAGGCTGTGGCTGTCCGCGACGTGAAGGGCACCTTCACCGGCGTCGCAGGCCAGGGCGAGGTCAGGTCCGACGGGTCCGCCGTCGGCACCCTGACCCTGGACGCCGCCTCCCTCGACACCAAGCACGCCAAGCGCGACACCCACCTGAGGTCGGCGGACTTCTTCGACACCGACCACCACCCCGAGATCACTTTCGCGGTCCGCAGCGCCGAGCTCCGCGCGGACTCCACCGTGCAGGTCGTCGGCCAGCTGACCGTGCGCGGCATCAGCCGCCCGCAGACCCTGACCGCCCGCCTGGCGCAGTCGGACGCCGACGCGCTCACGCTGCAGGCGGAACTCACCGTCGACCGCGCGCAGTTCGGGCTGGACTGGAACCAGCTCGGCATGATGCGTGGTCTGACGGCGGTCACCACAACGCTCCGCTTCACCCGTACGCCGGCCTGACGTACGTCACCCCGAGGGTTCCAGGGCCCCTCGCACGTCCGTGCTCGACAACGTCTGCGGGTCGGCCGTGAAGGCACGCAACCTGATCCGCACGCCCGGCCGGGGCAGACCGAACCTCCCCGAGGGCGGCCGCAGTTCATAGCGTGCCGTCGCATGGGCGGGGAGCGCGGCCGGGCCCGCGGCGATCGACCAGTACGGGTCCATGCCCTGCCCGGTGGTGAGGGTGAAGTGCGGCGCCAGTGCTCGCCCTCCCGTGTTGGTGACCTGGAGCGCCACCTGGGAGACGGCGCCCGGCCCGGCCCGGCGCACCGCCACGACCTGCATCCGCAGCGGTGGCGACCCCGTCACCGCCACCGCCGCGCTCACCAGCGCCGGGACCAGAGTGAGCAGCGCCGCGGCCGGCCGGGCCGGTCGGCGCGGCCCGGACAGCAGGCGCGGGCGGGGCTGCCACGCGCCGGCGAACTCCTGAAGAGGCGCGGTGACGGCGGCCGCCAGCCACAGCGGCGTCATCATCAGGTAGTAGCCGTCCTGCGACCGGGTCGCCACGTAGAACGCGCACCAGGGCAGCACGGTCGCCGCGGGCCCCAGGCGGCGGACGAACAGCACGAACAGCGCCAGCAGCCCCGCGGCCAGCAGCATGCTCGCGTGGGAGTACCAGTCGAGCCGGTCCCCGCCGTTCGTCAGGTACAGGGAGACGCCGACCAGGCCCTGGCCGTGCAGCACCGCGCCCTGCGTCAGCGGCAGCGCGACGCCCTCCAGCCAGGTCCGCGGCTCGCGCACGACGAAGTACGCGTTGATCAGCACCCACACGGTGACGGCGACCGCGAGCACCCGCAGCACCACCGCCCCGGCCGCCCGTGGCCCCAGTTCCCCCCGCCGCACCGCGTAGATCCCGGCCAGCAGGAACGGTGCCAGGAACCAGGGGAGTTGCTGCGCCGCGCACGCCGCCCCCAGACACGCCGCCCGCGCGATGCCGTCCGGGCCGAGCCGCCCGCCCCGCCCGATCCGCGGCCACCGCACCACGACCGGCACCAGCAGCGCCAGGGCCAGGATCGCCGGATAGCCGAGTCGCCCGTACGACGGGAGGAAGGCGAAGCCCAGGCACGCCATGGTCGCCGCCGACCGCCACGGCACCGGCAGCATCCGCCACAGCGCCACGGTGGCCACGATGAGCGCCCCGGTGCTCACGGCCGTCGCCGGGGCGCCGCCGTGGCCCAGCCACAGCAGCGGCACCGTCAGCAGCGGGGCCAGGGGTGGATAGCCGTAGGTGAAGTCGTAGCCGCCGGAGACCGTCGGGGTGAGGGCGACGCCGTGGCCGAACAGCCAGGGCCACGGCTGCCCGTAGACGGCGTGGCCCGCGATCAGCTCCCGTGCCGCCTGGGTGGTGAGGTCCGCTTCGTCGCCGCCGCTGTGCAGCATGATCCACGCGCACAGGGTGAGCGTCACGGCCGTCACCAGCACGCACAGGTCGAGGCGTGCCAGCGAGCGGGCGCCGCGCACCACGAGGGTGAGCACGCCGCACACCAGGATCGAGGCGTAGCAGACGGAGATGACCGCGGCCACGGGGAGCCGGTGGGTGGCCGCCTGTGTCCACACCGAACGCGTCCCGACGAACAGACTGACGTCGGCGAGCAGGGTCAGGACGCGGTGCCACTGCGCGGGGGCCGGTTCCTCCACGACGACGGACGGCATCGGACGGATCCGTCGGGCGGGCGTCACCGGCTGCGTCTGCGCCCGTTTCTCTGCCAACTGCACGCCACCGGACGGTAATCGGGGCCGGTGAGCGGGTTGCCGTCTAAGGTGAAGAGTCCGGTGTGAGGGGGGTAAGGCGTGACGCGATGCGGCCCCTGTGACGGTCGCGCACCGTGTCGCTGTTGGGCTGAACGGGTGACTTGGCGTAAGAATTGGCTGGTGCAGGCATTGAAGGCGAGTCAGTTCGGGGGGAGCCGGTGAACCGCTACGACGTCACCGATGAGCAGTGGGAAGGGCTCGCCCAGGTCGTGCCGTTGCGGGGCCGGGACGCCTGGCCGTCCGCCGTCGGCCACCGCACCCTCCCGGAAGCGGAGACGGAGACCCGTCGGCGCTTCGTCGTCCTCCGCGTCAACGTGTTCGCCGACGCCCGCGAGGTCGCCGAGACCCTCATGGCGGGCATCCCGGTCCTCCTCGACCTCACCGGCGCGGAGACCGAGGTCGCCAAACGCGTCCTCGACTTCAGCACCGGCGTCGTCTTCGGCCTGGCCAGCGGCATGCACCGCGTCGACCGCAACGTGTTCCTCCTGACCCCACCGGGCACGGAGGTCAGCGGGCTCATGGAGGGGGCGGGGATGCCGGGGGTGTGAGGGCGGCCGCCGTCCGGCGCGCTGGGTGCGTGCGGGCGGAACCGGTGTGCCGGGCAACGGGTCCGCCCATGTGTTCGGCAACCCGCGTGGTCGCTCGTTCGTGGGAACCGTGGCTGGGCGGAACGGTTCGGCCCTGGGGCGGCGGCCTACGGTCCGGGCATGGTCTCGCCGTCCACGTCCGTGCCCCCGTCCCCCTCGCCTTCGGTGCCCGCAGCGGTGGCCGAGGGGCACCCCGACCGGCCCCGGATCACCGAGCTGAGGCTGTCCGCCTTCGCCGGGCATCGGCGGGCCGGGTTTCCGTTGGGGCCGCTGACGCTGTTCGCCGGGCCGAGCGGCAGTGGCAAGACGAGCGCACTGCGGGCCTACGCGGCGCTGGCGCGGCTCGGCGGTGGGGCCGAGCTCGGGGAGACGTTCCCCGATCCGGTCGCCTGTGTCCCGGACCGGGCCCGGCCCGACGGACAGCGCCGACGCGGCTTCCGGATCGGCTGTACGGCCGACGGCCCCGAGGGGCCCGTCCGGCTGGACGTGGCCGTGCAGGCAGAGCCCCACCTGCGGCTCGCGGGCGAGCGGTTGACGGCCGACGGGCTGGTGCTGCTCGAGACCGCCCTGTGCGACCCGGGTCGGCGGGGCGTGCAGGCCGCCTGGTACACGGGCGGTTCGTCACCGGTGACCCGGGCAACCCTGCCCGACGACCGGCTCGGCACCGCGCTGCTCCCGTTACGCGTGGCCGGCCGCACCGGCGGACAGCGCCGGGTGCTCGCCGCCGCCGAACAGATGGTGGTCGCCCTGCGCTCCGTCTTCGCCTGCGACCCCCGCCCCGCCCGTATGCGCATCCCTGTCCCCACCGGCTCCGGACGCCTGCTCGGCGGCTGCGACAACCTCGCCGACGTCCTGTGGCGCACCCGCGCCGAGTGCGGCCGACGGTACGCCCAGCTCGTAGCCGCCGTACGGGCCGGCTGCACCGGAGAGATCGTCGACGTACACGCCGAACCCCTCGGCGACGGCAGGATCCGCGCACTGCTCGACCGGGGCGACGGCACGCGCACGGCGCTGGGACGGCTGGGCGACGGCGAACTGCGCTACGTCGCCCTCGCGCTGACCCTGCTCACCGGCCCGGGCGTGCTGGAGGTCGACCCGGCCGGCGAGGTGCCCGCCGCCCTGCAGACGCTCACCGTGCTCGCCGACGGCTTCGACCGGTGCCTGGACGTACGCCAGCGCGGCGAACTGCTGCGGCTCGCGGCACGGATGTGCGACCGCGGCCACATCCGCCTCGTCGGCGCGGTGAGCGACGCCTCCTGGGCCGCCGGGGCGGACGGCGTCACGGTGGTACACCTGAACCCGTGACAGAACACCGCGACGTGGCGAAGCTGCAACGCAGGCTGGCCGATTTCGCGGCCGCCCGCGACTGGCAGCCGTACCACACCCCCAAGAACCTCGTCGCCGCCCTCAGCGTGGAGGCGTCCGAACTCGTCGAGATCTTCCAGTGGCTGACGCCCGAGGAGTCGGCCCGCGTCATGGACGCCCCCGAGACCGCGCACCGGGTCACCGACGAGGTCGCGGACGTGCTCGCGTATCTGCTGCAACTGTGCACCGTGCTCGGCATCGATCCGCTGGCGGCACTGGACGCGAAGATCGACCGTAACGAGCGGAGGTTCCCGGCACCGTAGTGCGGGGGAGCCACCCGGTCCACTATCACGCTCCGTGTTCAAAAAGCCGACCGAAACCGATTTGTTGTCCGCAGATTTCCCCCTTCCTCTGGCTTTTTGTCCCACACGCCTTCACTCTGGGTAGTTGACAAGGGTGTTCGGGCGGACGTGCGAGAAGCGCGTCGGGACAGACGGGGGCGGCGCATGGACGCTGTGCGGCTCATTCTCACGAGCAGGCTCGCCCTCGCGGGCAGCCGGGACGTGCCGGAGATCTTGGCGGAGGTGTGGCAGGCGCAGGCCCTGGCACAGGCGATAGGCAGTCGGCTCGCGGTCTCCGGTCCGCCCGAACTGCGCGGCGAGGCACTGGGGTTGACCGAACTGGCGGGCAGAGGCTGCGGTGTGCTGGACGCGCCGGCCCTCGATCCCGGGGACTTGCGCGCCGCCCAGCTCACCGCCCTCGACGACGCCCGCCGAGCCCTCCTCGGCCTCGGCGGCCTCCTCGGCGAGGTCGGCATCGCCCTCGTCGGCGTCGCCAGCGCAGCGGACGACGAGGGCACGTACTGGCAGTGCATGGAGGCGATCGACGCGGCGGACGAGTCGCGGGACCGTGTCCTGGAGATGCTGCGCAAGCTGGCGGACCGGGATCAGGTACTGCCGGAGCGGTGAGGCCGGACCCGCTCGACCGGCCGTCACAGGGGGCTCTGCCCCCTGGACCCCCCGCTCCTCGAGAAACGCCGGAGGGGCTGTTTGCTACTCGCCCTCTTCACCGGGCGCCCGTCCCGATCCCCCGGCCGACTGCAGATCCGCGTCCAACGCCGACAGGTCCGCGTTCAGCGCCGCCATCAGCTCCTCCATCTGCTGCAGCAGTCCCCTCGGCTGCCCCGCCGGGCCCCCGCCCTGCTGTGGCACGGTCTCTTCGGACATCCCGGACATGTACGGCCTCCTCGGCCTGGCCCCTCCGTGGAGGCCGATGCGGGTGACGCCCCGGCGCTGACCAGCCGGGCGCGGGCGCCGGGCGGTCCGGCTCCGCCCGACCAACGATCACCGCCGAACCCGGTCACTGGCCCGGGGCACTGCCCGTGTGCCCGGTGGACCCGATTCACCCGACCGGGGAGCGCGGGGGCGCGGGGGACCGGTGGGGTTGACGCGAGGGACGGGATGCAGGATGGAAGGCATGGATCTGCGCATCTTCACCGAGCCCCAGCAGGGGGCCACCTACGACACCTTGCTCACCGTGGCCAAGGCCACCGAGGACCTCGGGTTCGACGCCTTCTTTCGCTCTGATCACTATCTGAAGATGGGCTCCGTGGACGGCCTCCCCGGCCCCACCGACGCCTGGATCACCCTGGCCGGCCTCGCCCGCGACACCCGGCGCATACGGCTCGGCACGCTGATGACCGCCGCCACCTTCCGGCTGCCCGGCGTGCTCGCCATCCAGGTCGCCGGCGTCGACCAGATGTCCGGCGGCCGGGTCGAACTCGGCCTGGGCGCTGGCTGGTTCGAGGAGGAGCACACCGCGTACGGCATACCGTTCCCCAAGGAGAAGTTCGCCCGCCTCGAAGAGCAGCTGGCGATCGTCACGGGGCTGTGGAAGACCGGGGCCGGCAAGACCTTCGACTTCCACGGCACGTACTACGACCTCACTGACTCGCCCGCGCTGCCCAAGCCCGCGCAGAAGAAGATCCCGGTCCTGATCGGCGGCCAGGGCGCGACCCGCACCCCACGGATCGCCGCCCGCTACGCCGACGAGTTCAACATGCCCTTCTGCTCCGTCGAGGACAGCGAGCGCCAGTTCGGTCGGGTCCGGGCGGCCGCCGAGGAGATCGGCCGCAGCGGCGACGAACTCGTCTACTCCAACGCCCTGGTGGCCTGCGTCGGCAAGGACGACCAGGAGGTCGCCCGCCGTGCCGCCGCCATCGGCCGCGAGGTCGACGAACTGAAGGCCAACGGTCTGGCCGGCACCCCCGCCGAGGTCGTCGAGAAGATCGGCCGGTACGCGGAGATCGGCTCCCGGCGGATCTACCTCCAGATCCTCGACCTGGACGACCTCGACCACCTGGAGCTGATCTCCGCCCAGGTCCAGTCGCAGCTGTCGTAGCACCGCGCCACGGGCGATTCCCGGTCGGTGGGGCCCCGCCGACCGGGAATCGCCCCCTCTGTGACAGGCCTGTGACCGGAACTATGGCCTCCGCCACAGTGGGAGGGGTCCCGCGCTGATGAGGTGGCCGGATGCGAAGAGCCACCCGCTTACTCCCCGCCCTCGCCGCCGTCCTGCTGGTCGCCGGATGCGGATCCGAAAACGCCGGTTCACCGAGTGCCGGAAGTGGAGGCAGCGGCGTGCCCGCCGGGCAGACGCCGGTCTCCGACCCGGGCAAGGACGGCGTGCGGATCGTCGCCCTGCGTATCCCGTCGCGCGCCGCCCCCGACTACGCGGTCTCCGCCGCCCCTGAGGTGTCCGCCACCTACGAGGTCAGCAACGACGGCGCCGAGGCGCGGACGTACAGCATCCTGTTCGACTTCATCTCCTCCAGCGGCGGGGTGATGACGAACAAGCGGGAGACCGTGCGCGATGTCGCCCCGGGCAAGACGGTGCGCCGGAGCGTCGACATGGGGTCGGTGATGTCGGGTGCGTCCTCCGTGACCCAGGTGAAGGTCTCCGAGGTCACCAGCGTCCCCGCCGACGAGGCGCCCGCCGACCCGGGCGCGTGCCCGTCCTCCGGGATCCGGGTCACGGCGGACCAGGGCGACGCGGCCATGGGGCTGCGGGTCGTGGGGCTGTGGCTGGAGAACTGCGGGACCCGCGCGTACAAGATCGAGGGTTATCCCGAACTGACGCTCCTCGACGAGGAGCACAAGCAGGTCGACGGAGTGAAGATCCTGCACGGCAGCGGCGGCATCGCAGCCGACCCCGGAGCCGACGCCCCGCCCCGGCTCGTCACCCTCAAGCCCGGCGAGCGCGCACGGTCCGTCATCCAGTGGCGCAACACCACCCAGTTCGGCACCCCGGTCAACGCCCCCTACGTCCGGGTCGTGGCGAAGCCCGGCGCCGCACCCGTGACGGTCACCCCGCACCTCGACCTCGGCACCACCGGGAAGCTGGGCGTGAGCCCCTGGAAGATCCCGGAGGAGTAGGCCCGAACAACGGGCTCGATTAAACGAAAGCGCCGGTCGGCCGGGGTGTGCGATCGTAGGACGAGTCGTCCTGCCGAGCCCCCAGGATCACCGTCCTGGGGGCTTTCGCGCGCACGGCACCAGCGAACTCGTCCACGACATCGACCCGCCGGAGGGGCCCTCCGCATGTTCCTGACCATCAGTACCGCCGGCACCCCCGAACGCCCCGCGACCGACCTCGGCTTCCTGCTGCACAAGCATCCCGAGAAGGCGCAGGCGTTCTCCACCTCCTACGGCAAGGCGCACGTCCTCTACCCAGAGGCGGACGCCGAGCGCTGCACGGCGGCGCTGCTGCTGGAGGTGGACGCGGTGGCACTGGTCCGGCGCGGCAAGGGCAAGGGCCGGGGCGGCGCCCCGGACGCGGCGCTCGCGCAGTACGTCAACGACCGCCCGTACGCCGCTTCCTCACTGCTCGCCGTCGCGCTGAGCGGCGTGTTCTCCAGCGCGATGCGGGGCGTGTGCAACGCCCGGCCCGAGCGCGCCGAGCAGCCGCTGCCGTTGCGCATCGAGGTGCCCGCGCTGCCCGCCCGGGGCGGCCCCGACCTCGTACGCAAGCTCTTCGAGCCGCTCGGCTGGGCGGTCACCGTCGAGCCCGTGGCGCTGGACGTCAAGTTCCCGGAGTGGGGCGAGTCCCGTTACGTACGCCTCGTCCTGGAGTCCGAGGACCTCACCCTCGCTGCCGCGCTGCGCCACCTCTACGTGCTGCTCCCCGTCCTGGACGACGCCAAGCACTACTGGGTCGCCCCCGACGAGGTCGACAAGCTGCTGCGTGCCGGTGAGGGCTGGCTGCCCGACCACCCGGAGCAGAAGCTGATCACCAGCCGGTATCTGTCCCGCCGCTGGTCGCTGACCCGGCAGGCCATGGAGCGGCTGGAACTGGTGCGGCTCGCGGAGGCGGACGACAGCGAGGTCGAGGAGATCGACAACGCGGTTGAGGCCGAGGCGGAGACCGAGGAGAAGCCCACCCCGCTCGCCGTGCAGCGCCGGGACGCGATCGTCGCCGCGCTGCACGCGTCCGGCGCCGCCCGGGTGCTCGACCTGGGCTGCGGACAGGGCCAGTTGGTGCAGGCGCTGCTGAAGGACGTCCGGTTCACCGAGATCGTCGGCGTGGACGTGTCGATGCGGGCGCTCACCATCGCCTCCCGGCGCCTGAAGCTGGACCGGATGGGCGAGCGGCAGGCCTCCCGCGTGAAGCTCATGCAGGGCTCGCTCGCCTACACCGACAACCGGCTCAAGGGCTACGACGCCGCCGTGCTCAGCGAGGTCATCGAGCACCTCGACCTGCCGCGGTTGCCCGCCCTGGAGTACGCGGTGTTCGGCTCGGCCCGCCCGCGCACGGTCCTCGTGACCACCCCGAACGTCGAGTACAACGTCCGCTGGGAGAGCCTCCCGGCCGGGCACGTCCGGCACGGTGACCACCGCTTCGAGTGGACACGCGAGGAGTTCCGCACCTGGGCCGAATCGGTGGCCGAACGGCACGGCTACGACGTGGAGTTCGTGCCGGTCGGACCGGACGACCCCGAGGTGGGCCCGCCCACGCAGATGGCCGTGTTCGCCATCAAGAACGTGAACGCGAAGGAGGCGAAGGCAGCATGACCGAGACTCACGTTTCCCAGAAGCAGGGGCGGATCCTCCCCGTCACCGACCTCTCCCTCGTCGTCCTCGTCGGCGCCTCCGGTTCGGGCAAGTCCACCTTCGCCCGCAAGCACTTCAAGCCCACCGAGGTCATCTCCTCGGACTTCTGCCGGGGCCTCGTCTCCGACGACGAGAACGACCAGAGCGCGACCCGGGACGCCTTCGACGTCCTGCACTACATCGCGGGCAAGCGTCTCGCGGCGGGCCGGCGCACGGTCGTCGACGCGACCAGCGTGCAGCAGGACGCCCGCCGACAGCTGATCGACCTGGCCAAACAGTACGACGTGCTGCCCATCGCCATCGTGCTCGACGTCCCGGAGGAGGTGTGCGCCGAGCGCAACGCGGCACGCGTCGACCGGGCCGACATGCCCCGCCGGGTCATCCAGCGCCACACCCGCGAACTGCGCCGCTCCCTCAGGCACCTGGAGCGCGAGGGCTTCCGCAAGGTCCACGTCCTGCGCGGTGTGGAGGATGTCGAGAACGCCACCGTCGTCACCGAGAAGCGCTTCAACGACCTGACCCACCTCACCGGCCCCTTCGACATCATCGGCGACATCCACGGCTGCGCCTCCGAGCTGGAGTCGCTGCTCGACAAGCTGGGCTACGTCGACGGCGTCCACCCGGACGGCCGCCAGGCCGTCTTCGTCGGCGACCTCGTCGACCGCGGCCCCGACAGCCCCGCCGTACTGCGCCGCGTGATGTCGATGGTCGGGTCGGGCGACGCGCTGTGCGTGCCCGGCAACCACGAGAACAAGTACGGGCGTTACCTGAAGGGCCGCAAGGTCCAGCACACGCACGGCCTCGCCGAGACCATCGAGCAGATGGAGGGCGAGAGCGAGGAGTTCAAGAAGCAGGTACGGGAGTTCATCGACGGGCTCGTCAGCCACTACGTCCTCGACGGCGGCCGACTGGTCGTCTGTCACGCCGGTCTGCCGGAGAAGTACCACGGCCGTACCTCGGGCCGGGTCCGCTCGCACGCCCTGTACGGCGACACCACCGGCGAGACCGACGAGTTCGGCCTGCCCGTGCGCTACCCGTGGGCCGAGGACTACCGGGGCAGGGCGGCCGTGGTCTACGGCCACACCCCGGTCCCGGAGGCCACCTGGCTCAACAACACGATCTGCCTGGACACCGGCGCCGTCTTCGGCGGCAAGCTGACCGCGCTGCGCTGGCCGGAGCGCGAACTGGTCGACGTACCGGCCGAGCAGGTGTGGTACGAGCCGACGAAGCCGTTGAAGGCGGAGGCGCCCGGCGGGCAGGACGGGCGGCCGCTGGATCTCGCGGACGTGCACGGCCGCCGGGTCGTCGAGACCCGGCACGCGGGCCGGGTGTCGGTCCGGGAGGAGAACGCGGCCGCGGCCCTGGAGGTCATGAGCCGTTTCGCGGTGGACCCGCGGCTGCTGCCGTACCTGCCGCCGACCATGGCGCCGACCGCCACCTCGCGTGTCGACGGCTACCTGGAGCACCCGGAGGAGGCGTTCGCGCAGTACAAGGAGGACGGCGTCGAGCGGGTCGTGTGCGAGGAGAAGCACATGGGCTCGCGGGCGGTCGCCCTGGTCTGCCGGGACGCGGAGGCCGCCCGCAAGCGCTTCGGCGTGGAGGGCCCCACGGCGCCCACCGGGTCCATCTACACGCGCACGGGCCGTCCGTTCTTCGACGACGAGGCGGTGACGGAGCTGATCCTCGGCCGCCTGCGGGCGGCGATCGGCGAGGCCGGCCTCTGGGACGAACTCGACACGGACTGGCTGCTGCTCGACGCCGAGCTGATGCCGTGGTCGCTGAAGGCCTCCGGGCTGCTGCGCTCGCAGTACGCGGCGGTGGGCGCCGCGTCCGGAGCGGTGTTCCCCGGCGCGCTGGCCGCGCTGGAGGGCGCCGCTGCCCGCGGCGTCGAGGTGTCCGACCTGCTGGCCCGCCAGCGCGAACGGGCGTCGGACGCTGCCGCGTTCACGGAGGCGTACCGGCGCTACTGCTGGACCACGGACGGCCTGGACGGCGTCCGCCTGGCCCCGTTCCAGATACTCGCCGTCCAGGGCCGCAGCCTCGCCGCCCTGCCCCACGACGAGCAGCTCGCCCTGCTCGACCGGCTGGTGGAGCACGACGCGAGCGGCCTGCTCCAGACAACCCGGCGCCTGTACGTCGACACCGGCGATCCGGAGTCGGTGCGGGCGGGCGTCGACTGGTGGCTGGAGATGACCGGCCGGGGCGGCGAGGGCATGGTCGTCAAGCCACTTGGCGCGCTGGTCCGCAGCAGCGAGCACGGCCGTCTGGTCCAGCCCGGCATCAAGTGCCGGGGCCGCGAGTACCTGAGGATCATCTACGGTCCGGAATACACCCGCCCCGACAACCTGGCTCGCCTGCGCCGGCGCTTCCTGAACCACAAGCGCTCCCTGGCGATCCGCGAGTACGCGCTCGGACTGGAGGCCCTGGACCGGCTGGCCGAGGGCGAGCCGCTGTGGCGGGTGCACGAGGCGGTGTTCGGCGTACTGGCCCTGGAGTCGGAGCCGGTGGACCCCCGCCTGTGAGCAGATGAGATCGCCGCCCGGGTGGACGTCAGCCGATGTCCGCCCAGGGGCGCGCGGTCCCGTCGGCCACGGCCCGCGGGGCCCGGCCGGTGCGCTCCCGTCGACCCGTGCGGCGGACCAGCTCGAGCAACGGCTGGGTGAGGACCGTGGTGGTCAGCGCCATGAAGACCAGCACCGAGTAGAGCTGCGTGCTCACCAGCCCTGCCTCCAGTCCCGCGTTGAGCGCGATGAGTTCGGTGAGACCCCGGGTGCTCATCAGGATCCCGACCACACGCGCGTCCTCCTTCTTGTCGTCGGTGAGACGAAAACAAGCTGTCCCGGAACCCTCCGTGCAGTGGGTGAAGAGGCCGCCCTGTGGTCAGGATGGAGGCATGGGATTCCAAGTCGACTCCGAGGCCGGGCGGCTGCGCCGCGTCATCCTGCACCGGCCCGATCTCGAGCTCAAGAGGCTCACCCCGAGCAACAAGTTCTCCCTGCTCTTCGACGACGTGCTGTGGGTGCGCCGGGCGCGCGCCGAGCACGACGGGTTCGCCGACGTGCTGCGCGACCGCGGTGTCGCCGTCCATCTCTTCGGGGACCTGCTCGCCGAGGCCCTGGAGATCCCGGAGGCCAGATCGCTCGTCCTGGACCGGATCTTCGACGAGAAGGAGTACGGGCCGCTCGCCACCGACCACCTCAGAGCCGCCTTCGAGGAGATGCCCGCGCCCGAGCTGGCCGACAGTCTCGTCGGCGGGATGACCAAGCGGGAGTTCCTCGACGCGCACGCGGAGCCGACCTCCGTCCGGTTCCACGTGATGGAGCTCGACGACTTCCTGCTCGCCCCCCTGCCCAACCACCTCTTCACCCGGGACACCTCCGCCTGGATCTACGACGGCGTCTCCATCAACGCCATGCGCTGGCCGGCCCGGCAGCGCGAGACCGTGCACTTCGAGGCGATCTACCGGCACCATCCGCTGTTCCGCGAGGAAACGTTCAACGTGTGGTCGAGGGGGCAGGCCGACTACCCCTCCACCATCGAGGGCGGGGACCTGCTGGTGATCGGCAACGGGGCGGTCCTGATCGGCATGAGCGAGCGCACCACGCCCCAGGCCGTGGAGATGATCGCCCACAAGCTGTTCGCGGCGGGCTCCGCGCAGACGATCGTGGCGCTGGACATGCCGAAGGCGCGCGCCTTCATGCACCTCGACACCGTGATGACCATGGTCGACGGCGACACCTTCACCCAGTACGCCGGGCTCGGCATGCTCCGCTCGTACACCATCGAACCGGGCGCCGGCGACAAGGAACTGAAGGTCACCGACCACCCGCCGGAGCACATGCACCGCGCGATCGCCGCCGCCCTCGGGCTGAGCGAGATCCGGGTGCTGACCGCGACCCAGGACGTGCACGCGGCCGAGCGCGAGCAGTGGGACGACGGCTGCAACGTCCTGGCCGTCGAGCCGGGCGTCGTCATTGCCTACGAACGCAACTCCACGACCAACACCCATCTGCGCAAGCAGGGTATCGAGGTGATCGAGATCCCCGGCAGCGAACTGGGGCGGGGGAGGGGAGGGCCGCGCTGCATGAGCTGTCCGGTGGTACGGGATCCCGTATAGCGAGACCGTGCCTGTATATAAATGCTGAGTATCGTATAGAGTTCCAAGGTCTTTGTTCCTGCCGTAACCCTGGAGCGCCCCCATGGCGACAGTCCCGACCGCCCTCGCCGGCCGCCACTTCCTCAAGGAACTCGACTTCTCGGGCGAGGAGTTCCGCGGTCTGATCGAGCTGGCCGCCGAGCTGAAGGCCGCCAAGAAGGCCGGGACGGAGACGCCGTACCTGCGGGGGAAGAACATCGCGCTGATCTTCGAGAAGACCTCGACACGCACCCGCTGCGCCTTCGAGGTCGCCGCCGCCGACCAGGGCGCCTCGACGACCTACCTCGACCCCTCCGGCTCGCAGATCGGGCACAAGGAGTCCGTGCGGGACACCGCGCGGGTGCTCGGCCGGATGTACGACGGGATCGAGTACCGCGGGGACAGTCAGGCCAACGTCGAGGAACTCGCCGCCTTCGCGGGTGTGCCCGTCTACAACGGTCTCACCGACGACTGGCACCCCACCCAGATGCTCGCCGACGTGCTCACCATGACCGAGCACTGCGCCAAGCCCCTTGCGGAGATCACCTTCGCCTACCTCGGCGACGCCCGCTTCAACATGGGCAACTCCTACCTGGTCACCGGCGCTCTGCTCGGCATGGACGTCCGGATCGCCGCCCCGCGTGAGTACTGGCCCGCCGAGGACGTCGTCGCCGACGCCCGCAAGCTCGCCGAGGGCAGCGGTGCCCGCATCACCCTCACCGAGGACGTGAGCGAGGGCGTCCTGGGTGCCGACTTCGTCGCCACCGACGTGTGGGTCTCCATGGGCGAGCCCAAGGAGGTCTGGGCCGAGCGCATCGGCGCCCTGGCGCCGTACGCCGTGACCATGGACGTCCTGCGCGCCACCGGCAACCCGGACGTGAAGTTCCTGCACTGTCTTCCGGCCTTCCACGACCTCGGCACCAAGGTCGGGCGGGAGATCCACGAGACCTACGGCCTGGACTCCCTGGAGGTGACCGACGAGGTCTTCGAGTCGGCCCACTCCGTCGTCTTCGACGAGGCCGAGAACCGCCTGCACACCATCAAGGCGGTCCTGGTCGCGACCCTCGCCTGACGGACTCCGGCGGGCCGGCTACGGGTGGCGCCGCTGATGCGGCACCATAGGCAGCCTGAACCACACCGCCTTGCCCGTCTCCGTGGGCCGGTGGCCGCAGGACGAGCTGAGGGCGCGGATCAGCAGCAGGCCGCGCCCGTGCTCCTGCCAGGGGTCGGGCGGTCCGCCGTGCGGGCGGGTGAGATCGCCGGGCGGCGCCGGGTCCGGATCGTGCACCTCGACCTGGCAGCCGGTCGGCAGCAGCTCCACCACGAGCTCTATGGGGGACTGGCCGGCCGTGTGCTCCACGGCGTTCGCCACCAGCTCCGCGGTGAGCAGCTCCGCGGTGTCGCTGTCGGCCCCGTGCTCCAGCTCCGCCAGCGCCGTACGGACCAGAGCGCGCGCCACCGGGACCGCCGCGGCGGAGTGGGGCAGCGCGATGCGCCAGGAGGCGGGGGCGGAGGGGCGTTCTTGCAAGGCGGGTCCGTTCATGGCGCAGGCTGTCCTGCTTTCAACTTTATGAATGGTACGGCGCAACCGGCCGACTGACTCGGTCGGCGCCGTCCCGGAATCCCTCGACCCCGGTACCGGCGGCTTACCCACGGCAACGATCCGCCGCTCACGAGCGCTCCCGCTGTTACCGCCCTGTCGCCGATCTGACGGGGTTCGGCCACATCGTGACGACGCTATCGCGCAGTCGTGACGACAGTCACAGAGGAGTGATAACTTCGTGGGACAGAGCTCCTGTGAGGCAGTGCCCGCGCCACCGTCCGAGGAGGCCGCACGTCATGAGTCCCTTCACCGGCTCCGCCCCCCACACCTCCGACTGGCACCATCTGCGCGTCGAGCACACCGACGGCGTCGCCACCGTCACCCTGGCCCGCCCGGACAAGCTCAACGCGCTCACCTTCGGCGCCTACGCCGACCTGCGCGACCTGCTCGCCGAGCTGTCCCGCGAACGGTCGGTACGCGCCTTGGTGCTGGCCGGCGAGGGGCGCGGCTTCTGCTCCGGCGGTGACGTCGACGAGATCATCGGCGCGACCCTGTCCATGGACACCGCCCAGCTCCTCGACTTCAACCGGATGACCGGGCAGGTCGTACGGGCCGTACGGGAATGCCCGTTCCCGGTGATCGCCGCCGTCCACGGCGTCGCGGCCGGCGCGGGAGCCGTCCTCGCCCTCGCCGCCGACTTCCGCGTAGCCGACCCCACCGCCCGCTTCGCCTTCCTCTTCACCCGCGTAGGCCTCTCCGGCGGCGACATGGGCGCGGCCTACCTCCTGCCCCGAGTGGTCGGCCTCGGCCACGCCACCCGCCTCCTCATGCTGGGCGACCCGGTACGGGCCCCCGAGGCCGAGCGCATCGGCCTGATCAGCGAACTGACGAAGGAGGGCCAAGCCGACGAGGCCGCCCACCGACTGGCCCACCGCCTGGCCGAGGGCCCGGCTTTGGCATACGCCCAGACGAAGGCCCTGCTCACGGCGGAACTGGACATGCCGCTGGCGGCGGCGGTCGAGCTGGACGCCGCCACCCAGGCCCTGCTGATGAACGGTGACGACTACGCGGAGTTCCACGCGGCGTTCACCGAGAAGCGCCCTCCCAAATGGAGCGGACGGTGACTGCATCCACCTCAGGGGCGCGGGGAACTGCGCGACCAGCCACATCCGGCCCGCAGTCGCCCGACAGGACCAGCTACCCCCAACGGATAGCGATCATCGGCGGCGGCCCCGGCGGCCTCTACACCGCCGCCCTCCTCAAACGCCTCGACCCCACCCGCGAAATCACCGTCTGGGAACGCAACGCCCCCGACACAACCTTCGGCTTCGGAGTAGTCCTCTCCGACGAAACCCTGGGCGGCATCGAACATGCCGACCCAGTGGTCTACCAGGCCCTCCAACAGGACTTCATCCGCTGGGACGACATCCAGATCACCCACCGCAACACCCGCCACACCTCCGGAGGACACCGCTTCGCGGCCCTCGGCAGGCAACGCCTCCTGGAGATCCTCCACGACCGCTGCCGCTCCCTCGGCGTAGAGCTGCGCTTCTCCACGGAAGCGCCCTACCCCGCATGGCTGGCGGAGACGTACGACCTCGTCATCGCGGCGGACGGCGTGCACAGCTCCACCCGCGAAGCCTTCGCCGAGGTCTTCCGGCCGCGGATCACCACCCACCGCTGCCGCTACATCTGGCTCGCCGCCGACTTCGCCTTCGACGCCTTCCGCTTCGAGATCGCCGAGACCGAGCACGGCGTGATGCAACTGCACGGCTACCCCTACGCCCGCCCGTCGCCCGACCACCACCCCTCGACGCGGGCCTCCGGTCCACCGAATCAATGCGGCGCCTCCACCGTGATCGTCGAGATGCGCGAGGAGGTGTGGCGGGCGGCCGGGTTCGACGCGATGGACGAGCGCGAGTCGGTCGAACGATGCGCCAAGATCTTCACCGACGCCCTCGGCGGCCGCCCTCTGAAGTCCAACAACTCCGTCTGGACCACCTTCCGCACGGTCGTCAACGAGCGCTGGTCGCACGGAAACGTCGTCCTCCTCGGCGACGCCGCCCACACCGCCCACTTCTCCATCGGCTCCGGCACCAAGCTCGCCGTCGAGGACGCCCTCGCACTGGCGGCCTGTCTGGACGAACAGCCCACTGTGGCCGAGGCGTTGACGGCCTACGAGCAGGAGCGCAAGCCGGTCGTCGCCTCCACCCAGCGGGCCGCCCACGCCAGCCTGGAGTGGTTCGAGAACGTCGGCCTGTACCTGCGCCAGCCGCCCCGCCAGTTCGCCTTCAACCTGCTCACCCGCAGCCGACGCGTCACCCACGACAACCTCCGGCTGCGCGACGCCCACTTCACCTCCGCCGTGGAGCGCTCCTTCGGCTGCCCGCCCGGCACGCCTCCCATGTTCACCCCGTTCCGGCTGCGCGGCCTGACCCTGCGCAACCGGGTCGTCGTCTCACCCATGGACATGTACGAGGCCACCGACGGCGTCCCCGGCGACTTCCACCTCGTCCACCTGGGCGCCCGGGCGCTCGGCGGCGCCGGTCTGGTGATGACCGAGATGGTGTGCGTGAGCGAGCAGGGCCGCATCACCCCCGGCTGCACCGGCCTCTACACCGGCCGCCAGGCCGAGGCGTGGCGCCGGATCATCCGCTTCGTGCACGACCGGGCGCCGGGCACCGCGATCGGCGTGCAGCTCGGCCACTCCGGCCGCAAGGGCTCGACGAGGCTGATGTGGGAGGGCATCGACGAGCCGCTCCCCGAGGGAAACTGGCCGCTGGTGGCCGCCTCCCCACTGCCGTACAAGCCGGGCAGCCAGGTCCCCCGACAGCTCTCCCGGGCCCAACTCACCGACATCCGCGAGCAGTTCACGTCCGCAGCCTGGCGGGCCGCACGGGTCGGCTTCGACCTGCTCGAACTGCACTGCGCCCACGGCTACTTGCTGTCCGGTTTCCTCTCCCCACTGACCAACCGACGGACCGATGCCTACGGCGGCTCACTGGAGAAACGGCTGCGCTTCCCGCTGGAGGTCTTCGACTCCGTGCGCGCGGTGTGGCCCGAGGAGCGGCCGCTGACCGTGCGCATCTCCGCCACCGACTGGGCCGAGGGCGGCACCACCGCCGAGGAGGCCGTCGAGATGGCCCGCGCCTTCGCCGCGCACGGCGCCGACGCCATCGACGTGTCGACCGGGCAGGTGGTGTCCGAGGAGCGGCCGGAGTTCGGGCGGTCGTACCAGACGCCGTTCGCCGACCGCATCCGGCACGAGGTGGGCATCCCGGTGATCGCGGTCGGCGCGATCTCATCCTGGGACGACGTCAACTCGCTGATCCTGGCCGGGCGTACGGACCTGTGCGCACTCGCCCGCCCGCACCTCTACGACCCGCACTGGACCCTGCACGCGGCCGCCGAGCAGGGCTACGACGGACCGGGCGTCGCCTGGCCCGCGCCGTACCGGGCGGGCAGCAGGCCACCGCAGACGGGCCGGACGGACGCACCCAAGCCCCGGCTGGAACTGGGGAGTTGACGCACCGCCGCTCACCCTTCGACGAAGACCGCCCCCGCGTCCCTGAGTCGCTCGTGCAGCCTCAGGAACACCGCCGCCGAGCGCACGCCCGGCCAGTTCGCGGGGAGCAGCCGGGCGGGCAGACCGGGGTCGGCGTAGGGCAGGTGGCGCCAGGAGTCCAGGGCGAGGAGGTAGTCGTGGTACGCCTCCTCGGGCGGGGTGTCCGGCCGCCGCTCCCAGGTGTGCAGCACGCGCGCGTGGCGGTCGAGGAACGCCTCGTGCTCCTTGGCGATCGCCGCCAGGTCCCACCACCGGGCGACCGACTCGGCGGTCGGCGCGAAGCCGAGGTGCTCGCCCCGGAACAGGTCGACGTACGGGTTCAGGCGCAGCCGCTGGAGGGTGTGCCGGGTCTCCTCGTACAGGCGGGCCGGGGCGATCCACACGCCGGGCGCCGCCGTACCGAAGCCGAGACCAGCCAGGCGTGAGCGCAGCACGTGCCGCTTCTGCCGCTCCGACTCCGGTACCGAGAACACCGCGAGGACCCAGCCCTCGTCCTCCGACGGCGCCGTGGCGTAGATGCGCCGGTCCCCGTCGTCGAGCATCTGCCGCGCTTCCTCGGACAGCTCGTACCCGGCCGCGCCCTGCGCGGTGCGGGCCGGCAGCAGCAGGCCGCGCCGCTTCAGCCGGGACACCGAGGAGCGTACGGAGGGCGCGTCCACGCCGACCGCCGCGAGCAGCCGGATCAGCTCGGCGACGGGCACCGGGCCGGGCATGAAGCGGCCGTAGGCGCCGTAGAGCGTGACGATCAGAGACCGTGGAGCATGCTGGTCGGACACGTTGATCATCTTAGGTCGTCGGCATCACTGCTGGTCACCGTCACCGCTGGTCACCTCCGGTCCGCAGACGGAACCGCTGGAGCTTCCCGGTCGCCGTGCGCGGCAGTGCGTCCAGGAAGACGATCTCCCGCGGACACTTGTACGGCGCCAGCTCGCCCTTGACGAAGGCCCGCAGCGCCTCCGCGTCCCTCGCCGCGCCCTCCCTGAGGACGGCGAACGCCACCACCACATGCCCGCGCGCCTCGTCGGGCCGCCCGACCACCGCCGCCTCGACCACGTCCGGATGCCGCAGCAGTGCCTCCTCGACCTCCGGCCCGGCGATGTTGTACCCGGCGGAGATGATCATGTCGTCGGCGCGGGCGACATAGCGGAAGTAGCCGTCGCCGTCACGGACGTAGGTGTCGCCGGTGATGTTCCAGCCGCCGCGCACGTACTCCCCCTGCCGCGGGTCGGCGAGATACCGGCATCCGACCGGCCCGCGCACGGCGAGCAGCCCCGGCTCGCCGTCGGGTTTCTCCCGCCCCTCCTCGTCGACCACGCGCGCGTGCCACCCCGGTACGGGGAGCCCGGTCGTGCCGGGTCTGATGTGCTCGTCGGCGGCGGAGATGAAGATGTGCAGCAGCTCGGTGGCCCCGATGCCGTTGATGATCGGCAGCCCGGTCCGCTCCCGCCAGGCCCGCCAGGTGACGGCGGGCAGGTTCTCCCCGGCGGATACGCACCGGCGCAGGGACGACAGGTCGTGCGAGTCGAGCCCGTCCAGCATCGCCCGGTAGGCGGTGGGGGCAGTGAACAGCACGGAGACGCGGTGCGCGGCGACCGCGGGCAACAGCTGCCGGGGGCCCGCCTCCTCCAGCAGCAGCGCACTGGCGCCGGCCCGCAGCGGGAAGACGACCAGCCCGCCCAGGCCGAAGGTGAAGCCGAGCGGGGGGCTGCCCGCGAACACGTCGTCGGGTCGGGGGCGCAGGACGTGACGCGAGAAGGTGTCGGCGATCGCCAGCACGTCCCGATGGAAGTGCATGCACCCCTTCGGACGCCCGGTGGTCCCCGACGTGAACGCGATCAGCGCCACGTCGTCGGCCGCGGTGTCCACGGCCCGGTACGGCGTCCCGGGCGCCGGACGGCTCAGCAGGTCGTCCGGGGCGTCCCCGCCGTACGTCGTGATCCGCAGGCCCGGGATCTCCGCCTTGGCGAGGTCGTCGACGGCCCGGATGTCGCACAGCGCGTGCCGCACGTGCGCGATCTCGCACATCGTCGTCAGCTCCTGCGGACGCTGCTGGGCCAGCACGGTGACGGCGACCGCGCCCGCCTTCAGCACCGCCAGCCAGCAGGCGGCCAGCCACGGGGAGGTGGGGCCGCGCAGCAGCACCCGGTTGCCGGGGACGATGCCCAGGTCCCCGGTGAGGAGGTGCGCGAGCCGGTCGACGTGGGCGCGCAGCTCGCCGTACGTCCAGGTCGTGGCGGCCGTACGGAACGCCACGCGGTCCGGGTCGGCGTGATGGTCGAGGAGCTCGGCGGCGCAGTTGAGCCGTGCGGGGTAGCGCAGCTCCGGCAGGTCGTAGCGCAGCTCGGGCCACTGCTCTGGTGGCGGGAGGTGGTCGCGCGCGAAGGTGTCGACGTGGGCCGAGACGTTCATGGCGGTTCGCCCCCTGGGTCGTGGTGGGCTCGCGCGGTCGGGGTGGGGCGGTCTCGTGGTGCCGGACCCGTTTTCTCGTGCTGGGCTCGCGCACCGAGCGTATCGCGTTGGTGACGACAGTCAACGGGGCGCGATATCGTCGAGGTGTGGCTGCCCGTACGGCCGCAGGGAGAGAGGACCGGCGATGCCCGCATTCTCGCTCGAACCGGAACGGATCGCCTGGGGCGCACAGCTGCGCACGCTGGCGTCCGACCGGCTGCGCCCGCTCGCGGAGAAGGGTGAACCCGGCCGCGTCAACCGCCCGCTCGTCGCCGAACTGGGCCGACTGGGCCTGCTGTCCCGCCTGTTCACCTCCGGCGCCGTGGACCTCTGCCTGATGCGCGAGTCCCTCGCCTACGCCTGTACGGAGGCCGAGACCGCCCTCGCCCTCCAGGGCCTGGGCGCCCACCCCGTCCACGCCCACGGCACCCCGGCCCAGCGCGACCGCTGGCTCCCCCACCTTCACGACGGCACAGCAGTGGCCGCGTTCGCACTGAGCGAGCCGGGGGCGGGGTCGGACGCGGCAGCACTGCGGCTACGGGCGGAGCGGGCGGACGGGTGCCCGGGGGGCGCGGGAGTGGTGAACAGCGCGGGGCCGCGCCTGTCACCGGGGGTGCGAAGCGCCGGCCTGCGGTCAACCGCTCCCGCCCCCGCCGCCGAGCCCGACGGCCCCCGGCGCTGGCGGTTGACCGGGGAGAAGCGCTGGATCTCGAACGCTCCCGAGGCCGACTTCTACACCGTCTTCGCACGGACCACCCCCGGGGCCGGCGCCCGGGGCGTCACCGCGTTCCTGGTGCCCGCAGACCGGCCCGGCCTCACCGGAAACGGCCTGGACATGCTCTCCCCGCACCCGATCGGCGCCCTGGACTTCGACGCCGTCCCGGTCACGGCGGACGACGTGCTGGGCGACGTCGACCGCGGGTTCCGGGTCGCCATGGGCACCCTCAACCTCTTCCGGCCCAGCGTCGGCGCCTTCGCCGTCGGCATGGCGCAGGCGGCGCTGGACGCGACCCTCGCCCACACCGCACGACGCGACGCCTTCGAAGGCAAGTTGCGGGACCTCCAGACGGTCGCCCACCAGGTCGCCGAGATGGCGCTGCGGACAGAGGCGGCGCGGCTGATGGTGTACGCGGCGGCGACGGCGTACGACACCGGCGACCCGGACGTCCCCCGCCGCTCCGCGATGGCGAAACTCCTCGCCACCGAGACCGCCCAGTACGTCGTCGACACGGCCGTCCAACTCCACGGCGCGAGGGCACTGCAACGCGGCCACGTCCTGGAACACCTCTACCGGGAGGTGCGCGCGCCGCGCATCTACGAGGGGGCGAGCGAGGTGCAGCGGGGCATCATCGCGAAGGAGCTGTACAAGGCGTGGGAGGCCACCCTGTGACCGCCGAACGCGTCAACCCGCCGGAGCTGTCGCCGCCCACCGGCTTCTCCCACGCGGTCGTCGCCACCGGCTCCCGCGTGGTCTTCCTGGCGGGCCAGACCGCACTGGACGGCGACGGCAAGGTCGTGGGGGAGTCGCTGCCGGAGCAGTTCGAGCGAGCGCTCACCAACCTGCTGACCGCTCTGACGGCCGCCGGCGGCACCCCTTCCGACCTCGCCCGCGTCACCGTCTACACCACGGACGTCGCCGCGTACCGCGCCCACGCCCCCCGACTCGGCCGTGTGTGGCGGAGGTTGGCGGGCCGGGACTACCCGGCGATGGCGGTCGTCGGGATCGTACGCCTGTGGGACGAGCAGGCACTCGTCGAACTCGACGGGTTCGCGGTGCTGGGGGACTGACCGGGCCGTGATCCAGGGCGCCGGCCGATCAGGCCGCCGCGGCCAGCCGCTCGACCGGCACCCGGTGCGGTGCGACGACCCGGCCGTCGGGCAGCAGCTCACCGGTGTCGTCGAAGGCGATGGTGCCGTCGCACAGGAGGTTCCACCCCTGCTCGGGGTGGCCGGCGACGACGTGCGGGGCGTAGGCGTCGGCCGAGGGGCACGAGGGCTGGTGGGAACACATGACGCACCTCCACGTCGATGGGGCCGGACGGCCGTAGGAGTCCGTATCCCTGTGAACAGACCATCCTCCTGTCGCGAAGCCCTTGGAACGGCCGGACGCCAAGCGTGACAACACCAGGACAACTCCACGACCGTTCCACGACGGCCGTGCCGGACTCGCCACCGAAGGATGACGATCACGGCTGTCGGCGCACGCGCCCGGTACCAGTGGAACCCCCATCACAGGAGGTCTCCCCATGTCATTGCGCCCCCTGCGCTCCCCACGGTCCGCCCTCGCCGCGGCCGCCGGTGCCGCCCTGCTCCTGCTCGCCGTCCCCGCCCCCGCCGCGGCCTCCTACGAGACCGGCACCCTGACCGTCGACCCCACCGGCACCCTCGCAGCTGACGGCACCGTCACCCTCTCCGGCACCTACCGCTGCCTCGGCAACACGGGCACCGTGTTCATCAGTTCCTCCGTGTCCCAGGCCTCCCCGGACATCCGCTACGGCATCGGCGGCAGCCGTGCGGTGTGCGACGGCGCGGAACACCGCTGGCAGAACACCGGCCGCCCCTCACTCGCCTCGGCCGACACCCTCAAGCCCGGCTCGGCCCGGGTGTACGCCAGGACCCTGGAACTCCACCCCGTGGGCGGCCTTCCGCTGCCCCTCCTCCATGCGGCCCATGAGCAGGCTGTCACGCTGACCGCGGTCTGATCCCCCAGACCACACCCCCACACCCCCCGCGCCCCTCCCGAAGGGGCGCGGTTCCGCTTCCCTGCGCCCCCTCAGACTTCCCCCTCCTTCCCCGGGCGCAGACCGTCGAGCGCCGCCCGCAGGATCGGCTCGACGTAACCCGCGTCGCCGTGAATCGTGGCGATGGCGATGATCATGTCGCAGATCTGCTCCAGGGTGAGGTCGCCGCGGACCTCGTGAGCCTCCTGCGCGGCGACGAGGAGCGGTCCGCCGGCGGCCAGTACCCGGGAGCGATTCCGGCTGAAGACGGAGTCGTCGCTGTCGGAGTGCACCAGCAGCTCGGAGGCGATGTCCTGCTTGCTGGTGAAGTAGGCGAAGAACCGGTGCAGCCAGGCCGTGAACACCGCTCCCGGCGTCTCGCCACCGACGGTCGCCGCCGCCTCGCAGAGGGCGTTGACCTCATCGACGTAGAGGGCCTCCAGAAGCTCTCGGCGGCCGGGGAAGTTGCGGTAGAGCGTCGCCATGCCGACCCCGGCCCGGCGCGAGATCTCGGCCATCGACACCTGGGCGCCGAGTTCGGCGAACGCGGCGCGGGCGGCCGCGAGGATCTTCTCGCGATTGCGCTCGGCGTCGGCACGCCTGGTCGGTGAAGGCTGCTGGTCCGAGGTCATGACTTCCTAAATGGATAGGTTATCCGGTACGTTCAAGTGGACAGGCTGTCCGCTTCTGTGGGGAGCCCGATTCTATCCACCTGCCGCGCGCGATTCGCGGCGACTCAGGAGTTTCTTCCATGGACTACCGGCCCCTCGGACGCACCGGCGTCTCCGTCAGCCAGCTGTGCCTCGGCGCGATGATGCTCGGCGCCTTCGGCAACACCGACCACGACGACTCGATCAGGATCATCCATCGCGCCCTCGACGCCGGGATCAACTTCATCGACACCGCCGACTTCTACTCCGCCGGCGAGTCGGAGCGGATCGTCGGAAAGGCGCTCGCCGGCCGACAGCGTGAGAACGTCGTCCTCGCCACGAAGGCCGGACTGCCCTTCGGGGAGGACCCCAACCAGCGGGGCACGTCGCGTCGGTGGATCACACAGGCGGTCGAGGGCTCGCTGCGCCGGCTGGGGACCGACTGGATCGACCTCTTCCAGGTCCACCGTCTCGACGCTGCGGTCGACATCGACGAGACCCTGGGAGTCCTGTCCGATCTGGTCCACGCCGGGAAGATCCGAATGTTCGGCGCCTCCACGGTCCCCGCATCCGAGATCGTCGAGGCGCAGTGGACCGCCGAGCGCCGCGGCCGCGAACGGCTGCGCACCGAGCAGCCGCCATACTCCCTCCTGGCCCGCGCCGTCGAGTACGACGTGCTGCCGACCTGTCGGCGACACGGGATGGGCGTGCTGACCTACAGCCCGCTCGCCGGCGGCTGGCTGACCGGCCGCTACCGCAAGGGCCACGAGGTCGCCGGGCCGGGCTCGAACGTCCGGCAGAGCCGCTTCGCCGGCCTCTACGACGCCACGTCCCCGGCGAACGCGGCGAAGCTCGACGCCGCCGACGCCCTCGGGGCGCTCGCCGACGAGGCCGGGATGTCGCTCATCCAGATGGCGATCGCGTTCGTCACCCGTCACCCGGCGGTCACCTCCGCGATCGTCGGCCCCCGCACCATGGACCACCTCGACTCCTACCTGGCGGCCGACGGCATCCACCTGCCCGACGACCTGCTCGACCGCATCGACGAGATCGTGCCCCCCGGACACACCGTCAACATCGCCGACAACATGTGGCACACCAGCACGTCCGCCCTCGAGCGGGCATCGCGCCGCCGCTAGGGCCTCTCGTTTGGATCATGCCGGGCTCGCGGGGTCCGGCCTGGTCCAAACGAAAGACCCTGGTCGCCCCGACTGGCCGTAGCCACTGGCCTTCGCGGTGGCGTCAGGTCCGGCGCCGCCTCGTAGGCTGGACAACCTCATGCTGATCTCCGCCGAACTGCTCACCCAGGCACTCAGGAGAGCAGGCGAGTCCTTCGCTCCCAACGAGCTTGCCTACCTTGCCCTCACCTCGAAACCGGAGCACCCGGTCCGTGACCGCCTGGCGTGGGCCCTGCACACCGACCTGCCCGGATGCGTCACCGCCCGCGAGTGGAGTCCCCACGGGGACCGTGCTCGCAGCGACCTCGCCATACTTGACGAGAACAGTCATGAAGCACTCGCCCTCCTGGAGACGACAGCCGCCTACACCTTCGACTTCGCGCAGGAGGGCCGGCCGACGGTCGAAAAGTACGCGCGGAAAATAGCCGGTGATCTGGACAAGGCCCGTGCCGCCGGCGGTAGTCGGACGCGCCTCTTCGCTCTCCTGCTGCTGACCCATCCGGCGAGCGCGCCCGTCCAGCTCACACCAGTGGTCAAATACGGGCCGGAGATAGCCCGTTCCTTGCGCGGGCGGAGCGCCACGGAACTGGCCGACGCCGCACGTGAGATCGTGGGCAGCCGCCTGAGCACGCTGGGGTCCGTGAGCGGCAGCGTGCTCCCCGCGGGGACGGCCTTCGGTATCGACGTGGCCGTCAACTACTTCCTCGTCTCGGCCCAGTAGCCGGACCGCTGTTCCCCCCCCGCGGCACCGGTTCGGCACGCGGTGGGCCGCCTCAGGTGGCCGCCGGCAGCGCCGGTTGTCGTGAACGCGATGTTTCCGGCACCTGGGCTCGTCGAACCCGGAGAAGGGTGTGTTGCCGGTGCGTCAGGTCCGCGGGCGTGAGAGCCGGATCATGTTCCAGGACATCGGCTCGAGTTCGGCGCGCAGTACGCCGTCCGTGACGGTGGTCCCGGTGGCGGGGTGCGGGGTGACGCGGTCGGGCTGGTCCAGGGTGTTGCGGGCCTCGGGGTCGGCGTCGGCCAGTACGAGGTGCTCGACCACGGTGTGGGCGTCGACGCCCCGCAGGTCGACCTCCAGCGGCAGGCCGGAGGTCTGGCTGCGGTTGACGGCGAAGACGGTGACGGCGCCGGTCTCGTCGTCGGTGACCGCCGTGGCGTGCAGCAGCGGCACCTCGCCGAACTTGGCGGTGGTGTATGTAGGGCTGTCCACCTCGACGCGCAGCACCCGGCCGTGTCCGTACGTCGACGCCTGGGCGAACGGGTAGAACGTGGTCTGCCGCCAGGCCGGGCCGCCCGGCTCGGTCATGATCGGCCCGATGACGTTGACGAGCTGGGCGAGCGAGGCGGCGGTGACCCGGTCGGCGTGCCGCAGCAGGGCGATCACCAGCGAGCCGAAGACCACGGCGTCGGTGACGGTGTAGATGTCCTCCAGCAGACGGGGCGCCTGCTGCCAGTCCTCCACCGGGTGCGGGTTGGGCCGGCTCCCGTACCAGATGTTCCACTCGTCGAAGGAGAGGTTGACGCGCTTCTTCGCCTTGAGACGGGCGCGGACATGGTCGCAGGTGGCGACGACCGACGCGATGAAGTGCTCCATGTCCACGGCGGAGGCCAGGAAGGAGTCGCGGTCGCCGTCGGTCTCCTCGTAGTAGGCGTGCAGGGAGACGTGGTCGACGAGGTCGTACGTGGCCTCGAGGACGGTCGCCTCCCAGGACGCGAACGTCGGCATCGAGGAGCTGGAGCTGCCGCAGGCGACCAGCTCCAGCCCGGGATCGATCTGCCGCATGGCGCGGGCGGTCTCGGCGGCGAGGCGGCCGTACTCCTCGGGCGTCTTGTGCCCGGTCTGCCAGGGGCCGTCCATCTCGTTGCCCAGACACCACATCCGGATGCCGTACGGCTCCTTGCCGCCGTGGGCGACGCGGCGCTCGGACAGTTCGGTGCCGCCGGGGTGGTTGCAGGAACAGGCACTGGGCATCGGCTACGGCGACAGCAGCGGACTGCTGGACTACCTCGCCGACACCACACCCTTCACCTTCCGCGACGGCTACATCGACCGCCCGCCCGCGCCCGGCCTCGGCATCACCATCGACGAGGACGCGGTCCGCGCCGCCGCGGAGCGCGGCCACCGCTGGCGCAACCCGGTCCGGCGCAACACGGACGGCTCGCTGGCGGCCTGGCGCCCCAACCTTCTTCTCACGCCCACATGTGCCACGGAGACCACATGAGCGCACGTCCCCACCCGGACTCCGCCTACGTCATGTCGTACTTCACCGAGTCCCCGGACGGGCTCGGCACCGACCACGGCCTGCACCTGGCGGTCAGCACCGACTCCCGCCACTGGACGCCGCTGAACCAGAACAACCTGGTGGTCACGCCCACCGAAGGCGCCGGCGGACTGCGCGACCCGTTCGTCCTGCGCAAGCGGGACGGCACCTTCGTCGTCCTGGCCACCGACCTCGTCGGCTTCGACTGGGACTACGTCAGTCAGTACATCCACGTCTGGGACTCCGCCGACCTGCGCGGATTCACCGGCTACCGGCGGCTGAAGCTGCACGACATGGTCACCCACAGCTGGGCACCCGAGGCTTACTGGGACGCGGGCCGCGGCCAGTACGCGATCCTCTACTCCTCGGTCGACTCCAGTGGCCACAACGTGATCATGGTCAACTACACGACCGACTTCAGGACGGTGTCGCCCCCGCAGGTCTTCTTCGACCCCGGCTACGACGTGATCGACGCCAACATGACCCTGGACGTCGACGGCGTCAACTACATGTACTTCAAGACCAGTTCGGACCACACGCTGGTGGGCGCCCGGTCCACGTCCCTCGACCCGGGCAGCTTCACCGCCTTCAGCGAAGCCGTCGCCCAGGGCGGCACCGAGGCCCCCGCCGTGATCAGACCACGCGGCTCGAACACCTGGTTCATGTGGGGCGACACCTACACCCCCAACGGCGTCTTCTACGCCTGGCAGACGACCGACCTGGCGTCCGGCACCTGGACCGCCGTGAACCAGCGCGACTACACCCAGCCGCTCAACTCCAAGCACTGCGCCATGGAGACGATCACCCGGGCCGAGTACGACGACCTCGTCGCCCACTACGGCGAACCCGCCTGGAACCGGCTCAAGTCCTACCGCCACCCGGACCGCTACGTCCGCCACGCCGACCACGTGGCCCGCCTCGACACCTATCCGTTCGACCCGCACACCGACTCCCAGTGGAAGCTCGTGCCCGGCCTGGCCGACGCCTCGGGCGTCTCCTTCCAGTCGCTGACCGACCCGACCCGCTACCTACGGCACCACCACGACCACACCCTCAGGCTGGACGCCCACGACGGCACCGTCACCTTCGACCAGCACGTCACGTTCCACCGGACCCCGGGCCTGGCCGACTCCACCTGGTCGTCGTTCCGTTCGCACAACTCCCCGGACCGCTACATCCGGCACGCCGACGACGCACTGCGGGTCGATCCGGTCCTCACGGCGACGGAGCGCGAGGAGGCCACGTTCCACGTCGGTTACTGAACCAGCGCTCAGCGAGGGTCCCAAAGGCTCTTCAGAGCAGGGCAGTTGACCACAGGCGGCTCCTGTGCACTCCGCTATGCTCAGGCGTTCGAACGGACGACGGCCGGTGGGCGCCCATCCCGCCGGGAAGGAAACGTGAGCGAGCGCGTGACAGCCGGAGATGGTGATCAGCAGGCGACGGCGAATCCCGGACGCGGTTCGGAGCGGTTGATCGCCGACCGGTATCAGCTCCACGAAGTCCTCGGCAGAGGCGGCATGGGCACGGTCTGGCGCTCCCACGACCAGCTGCTGGACCGTCCGGTGGCCGTCAAGGAACTACACATCCTCACCGTCGGCGACGAGGAACACCGCATACGGCTGCGCCGGGCGACCCGTGAGGCGCGTGCCGTCGCCCGGGTGCCGCACCCGCACGTGGTCGGCGTCCACGACCTGGTCGAGTCCGAGGGCCGGCTGTGGATCGTCATGGAACTCGTCGAGGGGCCCTCGCTGGCCAGCCGGATCGCCGAGACCGGACCGTTCGCGCCGGAGCGCACGGCCGCCATCGGGCTGCAACTGCTCGACGCACTGGAAGCGGTCCACGCGGTCGGCGCCCTGCACCGCGACGTCAAACCCGCCAACGTCCTGCTGCGCCGTGACGGCAACGCCGTCCTCACCGACTTCGGCATCGCGGCCCTGGACGACGGCGACTTCCTCACCACCACCGGTGAACTCGTCGGCTCCCTGGAGTTCATGGCGCCAGAGCGGGTGACGGGATCGGAGGCCGGCCCTGCCTCCGACCTGTGGTCACTGGGCGTGACCCTCGCCACGGTCTGCGGCGGTCAGTCCCCGTTCCGCAGGCCGGCAGCGCCCGCGACCCTGCACGCGGTGGCGTACGAGGAACCCGTCCTGCACGAGCGGCTGGGTCCCCTGCGCCCCCTCGTCGAGGCACTGCTGCGCAAGGCCCCGAACGAGCGCCCTTCGGCGGGCGTCCTGCGTTCCGAGCTGCGGCGCGTCGCGGTGGGGGAGGCGGGCACCGGCCCGCTGCCACCGGCGACCATGCGCGGGCTCCAGGCTTCGGCCCCGCTGGCCGACGCGGACACCGTCACCAGGGGACGGCAGCACATCGTCGCGCAGGGGGAGCCCGTTCCGACGACTCAGCGCACCACATCCCGCTCGGCGGGCCCGAAGCGGCTGTGGTGGGCACTGGCCGGTACGGCGGTGCTGGCGGCGGGGGCCGTGGGAGGGCTGTACCTCGCCGGGGTGCTGCCGTTCAAGGAGGACCCGACGACGACCACGGTCAGCCAGGTCGTCCAGTCGGCGACCGGCTGGCAGCCGGTGACCGGTGTGTCCGTGCAGCGGGGAGACCGGGTCACCGTGCGGTTCGTCTCGGGAGAATGGACGGCCGATCACCGGAACATGCCCATGACCGGCTCGGCCGGTTACGACACGGAAACCGACAAGCTGCTCGAGGGCGCGAAGGACTGCAAGGTCAAGCCCACGGCACCGTTCGCAGCTCTGCTGGCGGTCCTCGCGGGCGAGAAGAACACCCCTGTCCACACCGTCGGACGGAAGCTGAACTTCAAGGCCACCGGAAGCGGCACGCTCCAACTGGGCATGAACGACACCGCCGGTTCCTGCTCCGAGGACAACAGAGGCACGCTGACCGTGCGGGTGAGTGTGACGCACGAGAACTGAGCACCGCCTGACGCCGGCCGCCGCATACCAGGGCGGGCCTGTTAGTCGCCAAGTGGGCGGAGGGCGAGGTGACCCCCTCTCAGGGATCACCTCACGCGGCGTGTCCAGGCTCAGCGGCTCAGCGAGGTCTCCTGCTCCACACGCGACAACTTCGCGGGGTTGCGTACGTAATAGAACCCGGTGATGAGGCCGTCCTCGATCCGCATCGCCACGACGCTGTCGATCTCCCCGTTGCGCCGCACCACAAGTCCTGGCCAACCGTTGACTGCCGTGCGGTTCGTTTGCGCGGCGTCCTGATGGAGGAGCTGCGCGCGTGAGTACGTCCCACCCGCACACGGAGCGCCCTGCTCATCCTGGCCACGCACTTCGCCGAGTACGCGGGCCTGTACCGCAGCCTGCTCCGGCCGAGCGGAAGCGCGCACGTCATCGAGCACGTACGCCTGCGCACCAACGGCGGCCGCGCACGTCTCCGGGCAGCTCCCCGGGGCGGGCGACGCCCCACCGCCGGACTCGTCCGACGCGTCCGACGTCCTTTCTCTGATCGGTATTGGTCGGAAACATTCGCTGGACCGATTGCAGGAGGGGGCCGCACCCTGATCGTGTGCCTGAGACCTCCTCATCCCCTCGTACCCTGTCGTGGCTCGCGCGGCCCAGCGCCCGCAGCTGGCGGTGTGAACCCGCCCCTGCCGGAGTGCGTGAGTTCCACACCACGCTGCTCGATTACTCACCCACCCCACTGACCGAACTTCCTGCGCTGGCATCGGAGTTGCGGGTCAGCCGGGTTTTGGTCAAAGACGAGTCGTGCCGCCTTGGGCTGCCCGCGTTCAAGGCGCTGGGTGCGTCCTGGGCGGTCCACCGCACCCTTACCGAGCGGGCCATGGGTGACGAAGAACCGGGCCCGGTCACCCTGGTGACCGCCACCGACGGCAACCACGGCCGCGCCGTGGCCCGCATGGCCCGCCTGCTCGGACAGCACGCCCACGTCTTCGTTCCCCGGGGCGTGCATCCGCAGGCCGTGGCGGCCATCGTCGCCGAACAGGCGAAGGTCACCGAGGTCTCAGGGCCGTACGACGAGGCCGTACGCCTGGCGGCCGAGGCGGCTGCCGTGCCGGACGCGGTCCTGGTCCAGGACACCGCCTGGCCGGGCTACGAGCAGATCCCGGGGTGGATCGTCGAGGGTTACTCCACCCTCTGCGCCGAGATCGACGAACAACTAACGGCCGAAGGGGTCGTCGAAGGACCGGACCTCGTCGCCATACCCGTGGGAGTTGGGTCTTTGGCCCAGGCCGTGGTCACCCACTACCGCAGTCGCCCCTTGGGGCATGCTCCGGCGCTGCTGTCGGTGGAGCCGGAGGCCGCGGCCTGCGTCCTGGAAAGCCTCGTCCTCGGTGCCCCCGTCAGCGTCACCACTCGCGAAACCAGCATGGCCGGTCTGAACTGCGGCACCCCGTCGAGCATCGCCTGGCCGTACCTACGCGGCGGGCTGGACGCCGCGATCGCCGTCGCGGACACCGACAGCGCCCGCGCGGCCGCCCGCCTCGCGGCCCTCGGCGTCTCCTCGGGCCCCTGCGGGGCCGCGGCACTCGCCGGTCTCCGCGCGGCACTCACCGGTGAGAGCGCCGACGAACGACGTACGGCACTGGGGCTCGATGCAACCTCGGTGGTCGTGCTGCTGAGTACCGAAGGCACGGCCGCCAATCCGCACTCCACCGCCGACCACTGAACACGCGAAACCTGAAAGCCCCCTGCGTTGAACCACCGCCCCTGAAATGCCGCCCCCCGCAATCGTCACAAGTGCCACACAGTTCCGATCCGCTGCACAGAAGGCCACTCTTGTCACTATTCCTTGAATTGACGTCAGTGATGACGGTTGCAGAACTGTGAAATTTCTTGCTGTATTGGATCTTTTCCCGCTGGAAGAATCTTCTCTTGGGCGCCTCTTCCGGGGGACCTCGAACAACTGAACGCCAGGGGGAAGTATGGCAGGGGCGACCGATCGTGACGGGTGGAAAGTCGAAGGGGATGACGATTCATGGACCGTCCCCGGCTATGTCGATTTGAAGAAACTGGGCAATGGTGGTGGCGGTCGGGTGATGATCGCCCGCCATACCGGGACCGGCCGGAACGTCGCGATCAAGTACCTCAATGACGAACTGTGTTCGAAGGTGGAATTTCGCACTGCCTTGCGAGCCGAGGCCCGGCTTCTCGGTGGCCTGACATCGCCTCATGTGACGCGGCTCTACGAGTACGTCGAAGCCGAGCAGGGCGCGGCAATCGTCATGGAACTGGTTTACGGCGCCGCACTCCGTGCGCTGCTGAAAAAGGAGGGATCCACCGACATCGAGGCCGCGCTCGTCGTGCTGAAAGGGTCCCTGCTCGGGCTGGCCGCCGCGCACGGCGTCGGCGTGGTGCACCGCGACTACAAGCCCGAAAACGTGCTGGTGAACTGGGATGGCCGGACCAAGCTGGTGGACTTCGGAATTTCCGCGCGCATCGGCGACCGCCACAGCCTGCGCGGCACCTGTGCGTACATGCCCCCCGAGCAGTGGAAATTGGAGGCCGCCACCCCGGCCGGCGATGTGTACGCGGCGACCGCCACCCTCTACGAGTGCCTGACCGGCGTGCGCCCGTTCGAGGGGCCGGAACCATGGGACTTCCAGCGCCAGCACGTCAACGAGCCGGTGCCGATGGACCGGGTGCCGGAAGAGGTACGCGGGCTCGTCCGGCACGGCATGGCCAAGGACCCGGCGCTCCGGCCCCCCAGCGCCCTCGACTTCCTGCGGGAATTGGAGTGGGCGGCAGAGAACGCGTACGGACCCGACTGGGAGGAACGCGGCCAGAGCCGACTGGCCGCGGTGGCGGCGGCCTTGGTGCCGCTGGCGATCTCACGCCTGGACGCCCGTCTGGTGGGCTCCTCGGCCGAACTGGCCCGCACCGTGCTGACCGCACGGCGTCGCAGTCGGCTGCGCAGGCGGGGCGACGTGCTCACCGGCGCGGCCGCCGTGGCGGTGGTGGGGCTGCTGAGCCTGATGCCCAGCGGCTGGGCGGGCGGGGCCGAAGCGCACGCCGGCGCTCACGCCCAGGCCGTCACCAGGGTCGACGCACGGAAGGACACCGGCTCGGCGACGGAGGCGCGGGGCACCGAGCACGGCGACACGACCGAGTCGGTCTCGGACTCCGACAGGGCCGGCACATCTGGCGCCCAGGGCGGTGGCGGCCGCGGAGACGGCGGCGCCGACATCGCGCCCGCCGATGGCGGCACCCGCTCCGGCTCGGGGTCCGGCGGTGGGGCGGGGGACAGCGGCACGGACTCCCGGACGCACAAGGGTGATCCCGGCTCCGGCACGGAGAACAGCACGGGCCACGGCGACACCGGAACGAACACCGACGGGGGTACCGGCACGGAGAACGGGGCCGGCAACGGCGACACCGAACACCGCGGCCACGAGGACGCCGGAACCGGCACCCAGGACGACACCGACCACACGCACGAGAACACGAACACGGTGAACGACACCGACCACAGCGACACGGACTCCCCCGACGAGGGGAACACCGGCGAGGGGAACGGCGGGACGGACAACACCGGCACCGGTCACGCCGGCGGTGATGGCGGCGCGGACTCCCGCACAGGAGCCACAAGCGATGCCGGATCCGACCAGGGGGGCACGGGCACCGGAGGGGGCGCGGACCTGGGTGCGAGGCACGGCCACTCGGACGCGGGGACCAGCGACGGTGATCCCGCGTCAGAGGGCGGCACCGGATCCGGCAAGCGCGTGGGCTCGGGCGGTGACACCGGTTCGGGCGCGGGTACCGGTTCACCCGGGAGCTCGGGCCCCAGCTCCAGCACCCTGTCACACAGCACAACCAGCCAGAGCAGCACCGAATTCGGCAACTCCGCCGGCAGCACCGGCACGGGCACCGGCACCGGCACCGGCACGGGCACCGGCTCGGGTTCGATGTCAGCTGTGACCCCGCGGCAAGGGGATCCGGCGGCCGTGGAGGGCGAGCCCGGCTGACGTCGGTCGACCGGGGTCTGTGACAGCGAGCCGAACGGAGGGGCGAGGATGACGGACCGCGGCGAGCGTCCGGTGGTGCCGTGGGAGTTACCGGATCCGGGCCTGGAGCCGACCCTGCAGGATCCGGATGTGCAACCGACCATCAGAGACGTCGACGACGTCACCTACGTCCCGACCGCCCTCGACGCCCACTGGACCAGCGCCGAGCCCGCGCCCGAGTCCGACGTCCTGCATTTCGGACCGGGCGTCCCGCCCCTGGGGCTGACGGATACCGCCGTCGACGTCTGGCGCGGTACGGCGAAGCGCAAGAGCCAGAAGGGGCCGCCGGGCCGGCTGCACCGGCTACGCAGATACCGCCTGGCGGCGGCCGTCCTGGCCGTCGTGCTGGCCTGGCTGTTGTGGCAACGGCAGACGGCGGACCTGCGGATCACTCAGGTGACGGCGCAGACGAGCAGCGTCCTCGGATGTGACGGAACAGCCGAGGTGGTCGCGGTGGTGAACACCAACGGGGCGGCCGGCGCGTTCACCTACGAGTGGAACCGCAGTGACGGCACCTCCTCGGGCCCGCGCGAAGAGCGGTTGGGCAGGGGGCAGGACGAGACGCGCCTCCGCCTGCTGTGGACCTTCCACGGCAAGGGCACCAGCAAGGCGACAGCGCGGCTGATCATAGAGTCCCCCAGCCGGCACACGGCGTCCGCGTCCTTCACCTACACCTGCCGCTGATCCCGCACGGCCGGCCGGTCACCGCGCCGGGCGAAGGCCCGATCGCCCACCCCGGCCGTGCGGTGCACGCCGGGTCCTCGCTCCCGGTTCGCGACGTGGCGCCCGGCGATCCAGCCGAACCCGGCGCCGAGGAGGTGCCCATTGGAGTGCGTGGCGATTCTTGAGCCCGTCGAAAAGGGGCGATGACCTGCGCGTCATGGTGAGCGTGGTGCCACGATCCCGGCAGGGACCGTGCACGGCAGTCTCGACGGTTGGGTGACGCTCGTTCTGATGGCACGTCAGGTCGCTGCGAGTGCAATGCCCAAGCCTGTTCGGCCGGCTCGGCACAGCCAGGACGCTGAACCCCGTGCGGAGGCCTCCACAGGCGCGCGGGCCTTCACAGGGCAGAGGTCTTTTTGGCCAGCAGCGACTGGGGGGCATCCCGCAGCACGGTGTCGACCGCCGCGGCGCCCAGGCGCCGGCGCAACCGCGGGACGAAGTCCCGGCCGAGTACGTCCATCCCCGGCCCGCCGCCGTAGGCGCTGAGCGAGGACTTGCGTCCGACATCGGTCCCCAGGCAGATGTGGCCCAGTTTGCCGGCCTCGGCCATGCGCTCGAGCAGGTCCAGGACGACCGAGTCAGGCCGGTACTTGATTCGCCCGATCGTGTCGTAGACGAGGTGGGCACCGCGAGCGATCAGGTCGAGGTGGAGTTCCGGATCGGGGTTGCGGTCGGTGTGGGCGAGCAGGACCCGTCCGGCCGGCACGCCGTGCTTGTCCAGGAGGTCCAGGGCGGCATGTGCGGCGGTCCCGACCTCGGTGTGGACCGCCACGGCCACGCCCGTCTGCCGGGCCGCCGCCGCTCCCGCGGCGAACCAGCGTTCCTCGTGGTGGTCGATCCGGTGGTACGAAGCACCGAGTTTGATGATCCCGGCCTTGTGAGTGCTGGGGACGGGGCGGGGGAAGTCCCAGTCGTGGCTGTCCATGCCGACCCGGAGGTCGTCCAGGAGAACGTCCAGAAGCGTCGCGTCGTCGGCGTGGCGGGTCCAGTGAGCGGCCGGATAGTGCGCGCTGCGGTGGTAGCCGGTCGCGGCGACGATGTGAACGGCGCTTGTGCGGGAGACCTCGGCGAGTTGGCTGGGGTGGCGTCCGAGGCCGACCGGTGTCAGGTCGACGACGGTGCGCATGCCGCTCGCCGCGACACGCAAGAGCTCGGCCGCCGCCTTGTCGGTGTCGAGGAACTCGTCACCCGGATTGACCGGGGTGCGCAGGAAGACGTGCTCGTGGGCATCCACCTCGCCGAGTTCGGCAGCGGCGACAGGGCCAAGGACCGTCTCGACGACAGGCAATGTTGTTCTCCTTTGCCAAGTGCAGGCGTTCGAAGCCGGCATGCCGACGGCCAGGGCCCCAGTGGCTAGGCCAGCTCGATGTGGAACACGAAACGGGATCCCGCATAGCGGGACTCGGTGAGTTCGACGGGTGTGCCGTCGGCGGTGGTGACCAGTCGGCGTTCGACGAAGATGGGCGCGCCGACGGGCAAGTCCAGGAGAGCGGCGTCGTCGTCGGTGGCGATGGCCGCGATCTGGGTTCCGGTCGCGCGGGAAGGGGCGAAACCCTTCTCGGTGAGCGCCTGGTGCAGTGAGCCGTGGGCCAGGTCCTCGCGCAACAGCCAGGCGCAGGACGGCGGCAGCACGACGTTCTCGATCGCCATCGGCTGGTCGTCGGCCAGCCGCAGCCGCCGTACATGAACGACGTTGGACTGGAGGGCGAGCCTGAGCGCGGTGGTCTCCTCCTGGGTGCCCGCGCGCCGTTCGCTCGCCAGGACGGTCGATGACACCGTCATGCCGCGCAGGGCCATCTCCTCGGTGAAGGAGCGCAGTCGGCCCATCTGGCGGTGGACCTGCGGTTCCCCCACGAAGGTGCCGACACCGGAGATCCGGTAGATCGCACCCTCGGCGACCAGGCGCTGGGTCGCCTGGCGGACGGTCATCCGGCTGACCTGGAACAGGTCGCACAGTTCCGCGTCGGACTCGATCTGATCTCCGGGCTTCAACCCGGCGATCCGGCCGCGGATGTGCCGTTCGACCGCTTCATGTCGCGGCATGGGCCGCCGAGCCACGGCTTTCCTCCCTTGTCTATACCGGTATGCCTTCCGCAGCATAGGCCGTCGCCCAGCACGCGTCCACACTGGCCCGTCCCCGTAGGAAGCGAAGATCAGCGAGTACGAGTGCTTGACGTTGGAGCGGTCGCCGCCCTAGCGTCCCGAGATGTACTACCTGTCTATACATATCTCGCCGAACGTTGCTCCGCGGTAGGGCGCAACGTCTCCGCCCTCGCACCGAGAGGTTTCTGCCCGTGTCTTCGTGGATCCGTACCGCAGTCGGGATCGTCGAGCGGCTTGCCGAGTCCCAGGCCGGCGCCATCGAGGCCGCGGCCCAGATCGCGGCCAGGTCGATCGCCGACGACGGCGTCGTCTACACCTTCGGCACCGGTCATTCGCGCATGCCGGTGGAGGAGATCTTTCCCCGCTACGGCTCCTACCCCGGTTTCCAGCCCCTGGTGGAGCTCTCGATGACGTTCCACACCCAGGTGGTGGGGGCCAACGGACAGCGGCAGGCGATGTTCATCGAGCGCGTCGAGGGGCTCGCCGACCAGATCCTGGAGAACTTCCGGCTGCGCCCCTGCGACAGCATGTTCATCTTCAGTGTCAGCGGGCTCAACGCCGTCCCCATCGAGATGGCGATGGGCGCGAAGAAGGCGGGTCTGCCCGTCATCGCGGCCACGTCGCTGCAGGAGACGAACGCCACCGAACCACGGCATCCGAGCGGATCCCGGCTCGCCGACCACGCCGACGTCGTGATCGATCTGGGATCACCGGTCGGCGACGCCATCTGCCAGGTCCCCGGCCTGGACGTCCCGGTCGGCCCGGTGAGTACCTTCACCGCGATCGCCGTGGTCAACGAGATCAAGGTCAGGGTCGCCGAGCTGCTGGCCGAGCGGGGTGCCATGCCGCCGGTCATCACCAGTTCCCGCCTGGTCGGCGCGGACCGCAGCAACGAACTGTTCGAGGGCGCCTACCTCGAGTTCGCCCGACGCTCCGCCGCCGCTCTGCGCACCGCGGACGGCGCACGGTGAAGCGCCTGCTGGTGGCCGGTGCCCAGGGCGGAATCGGCGCCGCGTGCGTCAAGGCCGCGCGGGCCGCCGGTGCCCAGGTCTTCGAGGCCGACCGCGACACGTACGACATCACGGTGTCCACGGGTGCCGACGCGGCCGTGGCGCGGGCAGCCGAGGCCCTGGACGGTCTCGACGGCATCGTGCACGCGGTTGGCATGTCCGGTCGGCGTCTCGGCGACGGGCCGGTGGACGAGTGCGGCGACGAGGCGTGGCGCGAAGTGCACCGGGTCGATCTCGACTCGGTGTTCTACCTGTTGCGCGCCGGCCTAAGGCAGTTGTCCGGCTCGGGCGGGTCGATCGTCGTCATCGGCTCGGCTCTGGCGAACACGCTCGACGAGGACTTCCTCACCGCGGCCTACGCCAGCGCGAAGGGCGCCCTCGTGCCCTTGGTGCGCTCGGCCGCGTTCACCGGAGCCCCCAAGGGCGTGCGCGTCAACATCGTCGCGGCCGGCCTGGTGGACACCCCGATGGCCGCGCGCGCCATGGCCGATCCCGCGATCCAGGACCGCATGCCGCGGTTGATGCCGCTCGGTGCACGCGCCTGCAGCCCCGAAGAGATCGCCGAGACCGCCGTGTGGCTGCTGTCGGACGCCGCCTCCCGCACGACCGGCGCGGTGGTCCCCGTAGACGGAGGGTGGCACCTGAGGTGAACGGCACACGCATCAGCCAGGCGGAGGCCCGGCGTCATCCGCTCCTGTGGGACGGCGACGTAGTGGTCGTCGGCGGTGGGTCGGCGGGCTCTGCGGCAGCGGTCGCGGCCGCCCGGCGGGGCGCCTCCACTCTGCTCGTGGAGAGCGCCGCTCACCTGGGCGGTACCGGGGCGAGCGTTCTCGACACCTTCTACGGCTTCTACGCGCCCGGCACGGGGGAGCGCGTCGTCGGCGGCGTCGGCTGGGAAGTGTGCCAGGCGCTCACCGATCGCAAGGCGGCCTTCGAACGCCCCAACACCTACGGCGCCGGCACCGGCATCACCTACGATCCCGAGACCCTCAAGCTGGTCTGGGACGAACTCACCGCCGGTGCCGGGGTACGGGTTCTGTTCCACGCCCGGGCGTCACGGGTGGTGATGGAGGATCAGCACGTCGTCGGGGTGGTCGTCGAGACGGTCGCCGGCCCCGGACACATACGCGCCCGGGTCGTCGTCGACGCAAGCGGTGACGCCGACGTCGCCTGGCGTGCGGGGGCGGCGCTGGAGCGGCCCGCCGAGGACCGCGTCGTGCAACCGCTCACCCAGACCTTCCGGCTCGCCGGTGTCGACGCCGCGGCGACACCGACGGCGGAACTGCACCGACTGATGGCCCTGCACGCGGACTCGGGGGCGTACGAACTGCCCCGGCGCGAAGGGTCCGTGCACCGGACCACCGAACCTGGCGTCGTCCACACCAACGTGACGCGCGTGAGCGGCGCCGACCCGACCGACCCGTGGCAGCTTTCGGCGGCCGAGCAGGAGGGGCGCCGCCAGGTCGTCGAGTACACCCGGTTCCTCGTCGAGCAGGTGCCGGGGTATGAACGGGCCTTCCTCATCGCGTCCGCGCCGCGCATCGGCGTGCGGGAGAGCCGCCGCCTGATCGGCGAGTACGTCCTGGGCAAGGAGGACGTCCTGAGCGCGCGTCAGTTCGAGGACGCCATCGCGCGCTGCGGCGCTCCGATCGAGGACCATGCCGCCGGGCAGCGGACGATCTGGCAGTACGTCGGCTCCGGTGACGAGACGCCCACCGGCCGCACTTACGGTATTCCCTACCGATCTCTGCTCCCCCGCGGCGTCGACGGTCTGCTCGTCGCGGGCCGGTGCCTGTCGGCCACCCATGACGCCCACGCCTCGGTTCGCTCCATCGGACAGTGCATGGCGATGGGGCAGGCCGCGGGGACCGCGGCGGCGCTGACGGTGTCCGATGGATACCGGCCTCGCGATGTGGACGTCGTGGAACTGCGTGAGCATCTCGCTGTCGACGGGGCCCTGATCTCTCCCGACTGACCGGCTCTGCCGGAAAAGGCTAGACAGGTCGTTTGCTTGAACGTCGGCGCCATTTGAGTGTTGGCCGCGTCGGCTCAGTCAGCCAAAGTTTCCGTATCTTTACGGCTCAACTGATTGACTCGCTGATGTGCGCAACCTAGCTTCCCGTTAAGTCTATACAGGCAATACTGATCCTGTTTCAGGAGATCGCATGGTGGTGACCAGGGGCGGTCCTCGCCTCGAAGGGTCCGCCCTGGGGGTGGACATCGGGGGCACGAACATCAAGTGGGTGCACCGGGCCGGCACGGCCGTCGTCGCGCGGGGCACGCTGCCCACCCCCGCCGCCGGCCCCGCGCAGGTCGCCGCCACCATCGCCGAGGTAGCGGGCGCACGCACCGTCGAGGCCATCGGCGTGGCACTGCCCGGTCACCTCAGCCCGGACCTGCGCTCCACCACCACCATCCCGAACATCGACGGTGACTGGCAGCGTTTCCCGCTGGCGGACACGCTCGAGCACGCGACCGCGAAGCCCGTCCTGCTGATGAATGACGCACGCGCGTTCGCCTCGGCGGAACTCGCTCTGGGCTCCGCGCGCCGTCACACCGACGTGGTGTTCATGACCATGGGCACTGGAATCGGGGGTGCGATCGCCCTGGACGGTCGCGTCCTGCGCGGGCCCGGCGACAGGATCGGCGAAATCGGCCACATGACCGCCGAGCCGGGCGGTGAGCTTTGCGGATGCGGGGCTCGCGGTTGCCTGGAAACGGTGGCGGGCGGCCGAGCACTCGCGACCCTCTGGTCCCAGGCCCTCGCCTCTCGCGGGACCGGGAGACAGGACCGGCCGGCGACACCCGAGGACCTGGTCCGGGCCGCACGGTCCGGTGACACCACGGCCCAAGAGATCCTCGAGAACGCCGCCATGGCCGTAGGCACGGTACTGGGGAGCGTGCTGGCCCAACTCGGCCTCTCGACCGTTGTCGTCGGCGGTGGCGTCGCGCCTGCCTTCGACGTGATGCGACCGGCCGTCGAGCTGGCACTGCGTGACCGTCGGTCACTGATAGGGCCGGTGACACTCCTCGCCGCCGAGCTCGGCCCGCACGCCGGCGCGATGGGGGCGGCCCTGAACCCCACGAGGCAGCCTCTCGCCGCCCATTCGACGCTGCCTCAGTTATCCGTGCACTGACGGCCTTGCGCACCCGTCGGTGGGGGCCTAGGGCCTCTCGTTTGGATCAGGCCGGGCTCGCGGGGTCCGGCACCGCGCCTCGCCGCGTTGTCGTCGGTCGGCAGGGCTCCGCCCTGCCGCCCTCCTCCGCCTTGCGATGCACGGCACCGGCCCCCGCTCCCTGATCCGGCCTGATCCAAACGAAAGACCCTAGCCCGGTGAACGGCCTCGTGGACGCAGCGGCCGGAGCATCGCCTTTCGTCTCATCCGGCGGGCGGGCACGCCCAGCCGCCCGTCTCCGCCCGCCTGAGAAAACGTGCCCGCAGCTTCCCCGCCCCTGCTTGCCGACGCGCCTTCCCACCCGCCTTCCGTAGCGCAGGATCCGGCGCCCTTCTCACCGACCGCCGTTCTCCCCGCGCGGCGGTCGGTCTCCCTCACGCCCAGCCCAGGACGGTTTCCCGATGATCGACGCATACGTGGACGACGGCTCGGTACAGAACGAACCGGGCCCCTCCGAACGGTCCCAGCACGCCGCGCGACCGCAGTGGTGGCGCACGGCCGTCATCTACGAGGTGTACGTCCGCAGTTTCCTGGACAGCACCGGGGACGGCATCGGCGACCTGGCCGGTGTCCGCGCCGGCCTGCCGTACCTCGAACGACTCGGTGTCGACGGCATCTGGCTCAACCCGTTCTATCCCTCTCCGCAGTACGACCACGGCTACGACGTCGCCGACTACTGCGACGTCGACCCGGTCTACGGAGACCTGGCGGAGTTCGGACGCCTGGTGGACGACGCGCACCGCCTGGGGTTCAAGGTGCTCATCGACATCGTCCCCAACCACTGCTCCAGCAAGCACCCGTGGTTCCTCCAGGCCCTGGCCGAAGGCCCGGACGGCGGCCCGGCCAGATCTCGTTTCCACTTCGCCGAGGGCCGTGGCGAGGGCGGCGAACTCCCGCCCAACAACTGGTACTCGATGTTCGGCGGGCCCGCCTGGACCCGGGTCACCGAGCCCGACGGCACGCCGGGCCAGTGGTACCTGCATCTGTTCGGGCCGGAGCAGCCCGACCTGAACTGGCGCAACCCCGAGGTCGGCGCCTCCTTCGAGCAGGTGCTGCGGTTCTGGCTGGAGCGCGGTGTCGACGGGTTCCGCATCGACGTGGCCACCGGCCTCTTCAAGCATCCCGGACTACCGGACTCCCCGGATCCGGCGGCCGACGCGCGGGCCCGCGACACGGTCAACCCCCTGGCGTGGAACCAGCCCGAGACACACGGAGTCTGGCGCACCTGGCGTGCCATCTGCGAGGAGTACACCGCACAGGACGGCATCGACCGGCTGCTCGTCGGAGAGGTGTCGGTGCGCACCCCGGCCGAACAGGCCGCCTACGTCCGCCCCGACGAGCTCCATCAGGCGTTCTTCTTCCACATGCTGACGGCCCCGTGGGACGCCGGCACCTTTCGCCGGGTCATCCAGGACGCTCTACGGGACATCGCCGACACCGGCTCGACCATCACCTGGGTGCTCAACAACCACGACCAGGTCCGCACCGTCACCCGGTACGCGGCCGCCGCCCGCGCTCGCGCCGCCGCGCTGCTGATGCTCTCCCTGCCCGGCGCCGCCTACATCTACCAGGGCGAGGAGCTCGGCCTGCCGGAGGTCGTCGACCTGCCGGACGAGGTGCTCACCGACCCGATCTTCCACCGCAGCGGCAGCCGCGTGGGAATCCGGGACGGCTGCCGCGTACCCCTGCCGTGGTCGGGGCACCTGTCCCCGTTCGGCTTCACCTCGGGCGAAGGAGTCGCCACGCCGTGGCTGCCTCAGCCCGCCTGGTTCGCCGCACACACCACCGAACGGCTCATGGCCGACCCCGAATCCTTCTGGCACCTCTACCACGACGCGCTTCGGCTGCGCGCGAGCCTGCCGTCGCTCGGCACCGGAACCCTGCGCTGGCTGGAATCTCCGCCGCAGGTCCTGGCCTTCGTCCGCGGTGACGGACTGGTGTGCGCCGTCAACTTCGGCGACGCCCCTTGTCCCGCCCCGGTCCCCGGCACCCCGCTGCTCGCGAGCGGTCCCTGCCCGCCCGGGACGCTCCCCGGCAGCACCGCCGCCTGGTGGGAGGCCGACGGACTCCCCGGCTGACCCGCCATTCCCCGCTCCCAGTTCCGCCCCGCTACACCTTCCGACCCTCGCTTCAAGTTCCGCCCGTCCTTCACAAAGGAGTGACCGAATGAATGGCAGAGCGGCAGCACTGACGGCCGTTACCGTCCTGATGATCGGGGCCGCCGGGTGCGGCTCCTCGGACAAGGACGCCGCCGGCGACCCTGCGGCCACCGGTGCCAAAGGCGCCTCCACGCTGAACCTGCCCCGGCTCGACGGGCAGAACCTGCAGGTGGCCGGCGTCTGGACCGGCGCCGAGCAGAAGAACTTCCTCAAGGTACTGGCCCGCTTCGACAAACTGACGGGAGCGAAGACCACCTTCGTGCCCACCGGCGACAACGTGTCGACCTTCGTCGGCAGCAAGATCCAGGGCGGCTCTCCGCCGGACGTGGCCCTGCTGCCGCAGCCCGGAGTGCTCCAGCAGTTCGCCGAAGCCGGCTGGCTCAAGCCGCTCCAGCCGGCCGTGACGAAGGAGCTGGACCAGAACTACAGCAAGGTCTGGCGCGACCTCGGCACGTACAAGAACACCCCGTACGGCGTGTTCTTCAAGGTCACCAACAAGTCGCTGTTCTGGTACAACACCGCGGCCTGGGAGCAGGCCGGACTGACCACCGCCCCCACCACGTGGGACCAATTGCTCAAGGACGGCCAGACGCTCTCCGACTCCGGCACCCCTCCGTTCTCCATAGGCGGCGGCGACGGCTGGGTCCTGACCGACTGGTTCGAGAACATCTACCTCAGCCAGGCCGGCCCGGCCATGTACGACAAGTTGACGAAGCATCAGATCAAGTGGACCGACCCGTCGGTGACCAAGGCGCTGACCACGCTGGGCCAGCTCTTCGGCAGGCCCGATCTGATCGCCGGAGGCACCCGCGGGGCGCTGCAGACCGACTTCCCCACGTCGGTCGACCAGGTCTTCGCCAAGCCGCCCAAGGCCGCGCTGGTCTACGAGGGCGAGTTCATCGCGACCAACATCACCCAGGAGACCACGGCCAAGGTCGGCACCGACGCCAAGGTCTTTCCCTTCCCGTCCGTGGACGGCGGCAAGGCACCGGTGCTGAGCAGCGGTGACGTCGCGGTCGCCCTCAAGGACGGCAAAGGCGCGCAGGCCCTGATGCGCTTCCTGGTCTCTCCTGAGGCGGCGGCGATCGACGTGCAGCAGGGCGGTTTCCTGTCACCGAACAAGGCGGTCGCCTTCTCCGACTACCGCGACGACATCGTGCGGGACATAGCGAAGAACCTGATCAAGGCGGGAGACAACATCCGGGTCGACATGTCCGATCAGGCGCCGGCCGCGTTCGGCGGAACCAAGGGCCAAGGAGAGTGGAAGGACCTGCAGGACTTCCTCGCCAAGCCCTCCGACGTGGCGGGCGCGCAGAAACAGCTGGAGGGGGACGCCGCGAAGGCGTTCGCCAAGGCCGGCTGAGCGGCCGTCATGACACAGACACTCACCCCTCCGTCCCCCGCCGCCCCCGCGGCGGCGGGGGCACCCGCCCGCGGCGGGAAGCGGACGCCCCTGGGCCGTACGTGGATCGCGGCGTTCTTCCTGCTGCCCGCGCTGATCCTGCTCGGCGCGCTCGTGGTGTATCCGATCGTGTGGTCGGTCGTGCGCAGTCTCTTCGGCCCCGACGGCTTCACCCACTTCGTCGGGCTGTCCAACTACACCGGTGTCTTCACCGACCACCAGACACTCGTCGCCATCAAGAACAACGCGATCTGGGTCGTGGTCGCACCCGTCGCGGCCACCGGGCTCGGTCTGATCTTCGCCGTGCTCACCGAGCGGATCCGCTGGGGCACCGCGTTCAAACTGGTCGTCTTCATGCCGATGGCCATCTCCATGCTGGCCGCCGGCATCATCTTCCGCCTGGTCTACGACCAGGACCCCGGCAAGGGCGTGGCCAACGCGATGGTGACCGGCGTCCACGACACCTTCTTCAAAGCATCGGCGTACCCCGGGGCCCATCCGAGGGTGGCGGGCCCCGGCAGCACCCTGGCGGGCCCGGTCGGCGGCCCCTACACCGGCAAAGCCGTCAGCCCCGGTGACGGTCCGGCCGCGCTGGCGCTCGTCGGAGTGCAGCCCAGCACCCTGGCCGGCGCGACGCAGGCCGCCGCACCGGCTTCGTGCCCGTCGGGCGCCTTGTGCGGCACGGTCTGGCTGGATTTCCAGCCGGGCGGCGGCACTCCCGGGAAGATCGACCGGGGGGAGAAGGCACTGGCCGGCGTCCGGGTGGAGGCTGTGCGTGACGGGCGTGTGCTCGCCACGGCGACGGCCGCCAAGGACGGCACCTTCACTCTGCCCGCATCCCGGATCGGCGCGTCACCGATCCAACTGCGCCTGCCCGCGACGAACTTCACCGCCCAGTACGCGGGTGTCGACTGGCTCGGCCCGACCCTGGTCACCTGGTCGATTATCGGCGCCTATGTCTGGATGTGGACCGGCTTCGCCATGGTCCTCATCGCTGCAGGACTGGCCGGCATCCCCCGGGAGCTGCTGGAGGCCGCACGGGTCGACGGTGCGAAGGAGTGGCAGGTCTTCCGCCGCATCACGGTGCCGCTCCTGGCGCCGGTGCTGGGCGTGGTCCTGGTGACGCTGGTGATCAACGTGCTGAAGATCTTCGACCTGGTGTACGTCATCGCGCCCGGCGCCAGCCAGCAGGACGCCAACGTACTGGCCCTGCAGCTCTACCTGTCCTCCTTCGGCGGCGGCAACGATCAAGGCACCGGCAGCGCGCTCGCCGTGCTCCTGCTCGCCCTGGTCGCGCCGGCCATGTTCCTCAACATCAAGCGGTTCCGAAAGGAGACGTCACGGTGACCACCCTTCAGACCGCTGAGGCCGCGCGGACCGCCCGGGGCGCCGGGGCCGCCTCCGGCCGCACGGGACCGGGCGCTGCCGCCCGTGCGGCTCGCCGGCTGGCCGGCGGATCCACCCGGCTCGTCCTGCTGGCGGTCGCCCTGTTCTGGCTTCTGCCCACTGTCGGCCTGCTGCTTTCCTCGCTGCGCGGGCCCCTGGACATCCAGGCGTCCGGCTGGTGGACGGTCCTCACCAAGCCCGCGCAGCTGACCCTGCACAACTACACCAACCTGCTGGACAACTCGACGATCACGCACTCGTTCCTGAACAGTCTGCTGATCACCGTCCCTGCCACGCTGCTGGTCGTGGTCGTCGGCTCGCTCGCCGGGTACGTCTTCGCGTGGGTCGAGTTCCCGGGCCGGGACTGGGTTTTCCTGCTCGTCGTCGGCCTGCTCGTGGTGCCGCTGCAGGTCGCGCTGGTGCCCGTCACCAGCCTGTTCGGGAAGCTCGGGATTTTTGGCAGCATCGTCAGCGTCGTCCTCTTCCACGTCGCTTTCGGCCTGCCGTTCGCGATCTTCCTGCTCCGTAACTTCTTCGCGGGGATCCCGCGCGAACTGCTGGAGGCCGCCCGTCTCGACGGGGCGGGCGAGTTGTGGCTCTTCATCCGAGTGGTGGTTCCGCTGGGCGGGCCGGCGATAGCCTCGCTCGGCATCTTCCAGTTCCTGTGGGTCTGGAACGACATGCTCGTGGCGCTCATCTTCGCCGACCCGGGCTCGGCGCCGCTCACGGTGGCCCTGCAACAGCAGACCCGTCAGTTCGGCACCAATATCGAGGTCCTGTCCTCCGGTGCCTTCCTCTCCATGATCATCCCGCTGGTGGTCTTCTTCGCCTTCCAGCGGCAGTTCGTCAACGGCGTCATGGCAGGAGCGCTGAAGTAGCGGCCGCTCTCGCGTCTCCAGGCCCGTCGAGACAGCCCCCTCCCAGTTGGCCGTGCCGCCACCCCGGCGGCCGGTCCTCTGGTCCTGCCGACGCCGAGTCGGCATCCAGAGCCGGCACCGTACCCACCCGCCTGCGGGCGGTGGTTTGATGAGTGCATGACGTAGACCGTCTGCGGCGGCTGATCGAGTCGGTGAACGACACCCCTCAAGGGCCAGCTCGACGTCGGACAGCACGGCGTACGCACCACTGAAGGCGTCGGTGTCCGGATGGCCCAGTCGATCTTGGCCAGGGGGCCTTGTGGATTGATCTCATTGGTTAAGATTTCACTTACCCAGATGAGGTCAAGTAAGGCTTGCCTTATATGCTGCCCTCGCCCTGCTGCCCCATCTGGTGTGGCTGGGTGCTCACCGTCTTCTCCCGGACGACAGGACCCTCATGCGTACGACCTCCCGTGGCCTCTTCGCGGCGCTTGCTCTCACCCCGCTGCTGGCCGGCTGTTTCGTGTCCGGCGAAGGAGGCTCGGGTACGGATGCAGAAGGCGGGGCGGCGGGGCGGCTGAGGGTGGCTCTCGCGGTGCCGCCGGTGCAGGCGTTGTCGCCGTACAGCAACGACGCCACCGTGCTGAGCAAGCTTTCCGTCACCGAGGGCCTGACCGCGCTGGACAAGAACGGCGCCGCCGTGCCCGCGCTGGCGAAGTCCTGGAAGCAGACGAACGACACCACCTGGACCTTCGAGCTGCGCAAGGCCACCTTCCAGGACGGCGCACAGGTCACAGCCGAGTCCGTCGTCAGCGCGCTCGACCACGCGGGTGCCGCCGTGCCCAAGCCCCGCGTGCTCAGTGACGTGACCCTCACCGCGAAGGCCGAGGACGCTGACAGCGTCACCATCAGCACCAAGGCGGCCGACCCGGTGCTCCCGCTGCGGCTGGCCAGCCCGGCACTGGGCATCCTCTCGCCGAAGGCGTACGCGAAGGACGGCACGGTCAGCCCGGTCGGCACCGGAACGGGCCCCTTCGAGATAGCGAAGCTCACCGGCAAGTCCAGGGCCACACTCGACCGTTACGACAGCTACTGGGGCGGCAAGGCCAAGGCGTCCGGCATCGACGTGACCTGGATAGCCGACGGCACCGCCCGCGCCAACGCCCTGCGCGGCGGCGACGTCGACATCGCCGAGTGGATCCCCACCGCCCAGGCGAAGCTGCTGGACGAGAAGACCCGTCACGAGGTGCCGTCCGTCCGGACCGACAGTCTGATCCTCAACACCGGCAGCGGCCTGTTCACCGACCCCGCGCTGCGCGCGACAGCCCGCGAGGCCGTGAACGGCGCCGCGCTCGTCGACTCGGTCTTCGGCGGGTACGCCGACCCCGCGCAGGGCCTGTTCGGGCCCGCCGTGTCCTGGGCAGCCGGCAAGCGCGTCGACGTCACCGGCCGCGCTGAGGCCGCGACCACCGCGCAGGTCAAGTCCAAGGCGAAGGGCAAGACCCTGCGCCTGGCCACCTACACCAACCGCGCGGAACTGCCCGAGGCCGCGACCGTCGTACAGCAGCAGCTGGAGAAGGCCGGGTTCACGGTGAAGCAGGACGTACGCGAGTACACGCAGATGGAGGCCGACCTGCTGGCCGGCAAGTACGACGCGCTCGTCTTCTCTCGCGTGACGCTCCTCGACACCGGCGACGCGGTCGCGTATCTGGCGAGCGACTACACGAGCGACGGCGTGTACAACATCGCCGGTCTGAAGGACTCCAAGGTGGACCAGGCCATCAAGTCCGCCGCCGAGGAAGGCGACACGGCGAAGCGACAGCAGAAGATCATGTCGGCCGAGGCGGAGATCCTGCGCACCGACGCCGTCGTGCCCCTGGTCCACGAGAAGGTCGTCCAAGGCGTCGCCACCGAGGTCGAGGGCGTGCTCCTCGATCCTCGCGAGCGCTCCCTGATCGACGTCGACACCCGCCTGAAGTAGATGAGCGTCACGTCGGTCTCTGTCGATGCCCGCACGGCGCGGTGGCGGGCGGGCATCGGCCGCCTCGCCGCCGGGGCGGCGTTGCTGACGGCCGTGAGCCTGCTGCCCTGGCTGTCCGGCAACGACCCCGCGCTGACGGTCCTGCGGGCCCGCTCCGCCGACCAGGATCCGACCCCCGCGCAACTGGCCGCCGTACGTGAACAACTGGGCCTGGACGAGGGGCCGTTCGCGCACCTCGCGCAATGGCTGGGCGGGCTGGCGCGGGGCGACGCGGGCACTTCCTGGGTGTCGGGCGAAGCGGTTGTGCCGCAGGTGACGGCCGCCTTCGGGGTCTCCTTCACACTGATGCTCGGCGCGCTCGTGGTCACGATCGCAGTCGCCGCACTGGTCAGTGGCCGCACGCTGTATCTCGGCTCCCGGCGGCGGCTGCGCCGGAGGAGAGGGGCCACCGGGGCCGCCGTCCTCGCCGCGCTGCCCAAGTTTCTGCTCGCCTCACTGCTCGCCACCGTGTGCGGGGTGTGGCTGGGCTGGTTCCCGTCCAGTGGGTGGGAGGGGCCGCCGTCGATGGTGCTGCCCGCGCTCGCCCTCGGTGTCCCGTCCGGGGCGATGATCGGCGGTCTGCTCGACCAGTCGCTGCCCGCCGCCTTCAACGAGCCGTGGGCCCGGACCTGGCACGCCTACGGGTTCGCTCCAGGCCGCGTCGCCTGGCATGCGCTGCGCCGCACGCTGGCCGGGGTGCTTCCGCAACTCCTGCCGACCGTCGTGGCCCTGGTCGGCGGTGCTGTCGCGGTGGAAAAGATCTTCAACATCCCGGGGCTCGGCCGCCTCGCCCTGGACGCCGCCATCGCTCAGGATCTCCCGCCCCTGCAGACCGCGACACTGGTTCTGGTCCTGCTGGGCATCGCCGCCGGTCTGCTGATCCAGGCCATGCGGCGCGCCCTCCTCGGTCCCGCCCTGCGGGACGGCGCCCTGCCCGCACTGCACGCGCCGGCCCTCCCACGAGGGCGCTCCACCCGCTGGGCCGCCGGAGCCTGTGCCGTCGCCCTGCTCACCCTGGTCCTCGCCGGACTGCTGCGCGATCCCCTGCACGTGGACACGGCGGCCCGGCTGCTCCCGCCCTCGGCCGCACACCCGTTGGGTACGGACTCACTCGGCCGCGATCTGCTGGCCCGGCTGGGCCAAGGGGCACTGCGCACGGTGGGCGTGGCCCTCGCGGTGACGGCGGTGTGCACCGTCACCGGGCTGTTGCTCGGCATGGCGGCACAGGTGGGCGCGGGCCTCACGGAAGTGGTCTCCACGCTGCCGGCCGTCCTCGCCGGACTCCTGACGACCGCGGTGACCGGACCGTCCGCCTGGGGCGCCGCGTGCGCGGTCTGCCTGGTCGGCTGGACCCCCTACGCCGCCCAGGCCGCGGCCCTGCTCGAACAGGAACGGGCCAGCGGCCACATGCTCGCGTCCATCTCCTTCGGCGCCGGCCCGGGATATCTGCTCCGCCATCACCTGCTGCCCGCCGTACTGCCCGCCGTGCTGCGCAACGCCCTCCTGCGCTTGCCCACCACGGTCCTCGTGCTGGCCTCCCTCGGATTCCTCGGTCTGGGCGAGCAGCCGCCCACCGCGGAATGGGGCCGCCTGCTGTCGGAGAACCAGCCGTACGTGGAACTGGCACCCTGGACCGTATTCGGCCCGGCATGCGCACTCGTCCTGCTCTCCGTTCTCTCGGTGTCCGGAACGGCGTTGGGACGGCGCGGATCCCGGCCGTGACGCTCATCTGACGCTCAGGGATTCCGGTCTCCCGCTCGCCGGCCCTGAAAATCCACCCTGACCTGCAGGTTCCATCGGTGTCGCCCACTGGACATGTTTTCGATGACGCATCACGTGGAGTGCGCGTAGACCGGAAGCCCTCGGGCCCGGCCAAAAGGGACAGAGAAGTCCCAGAGGCGCCGTCACGCCCCCTCTCGCCCCGCATTCATACAGGTCAGAAGGGGTGTGACGGCAGATTTTCGCAAGGCGTTCAGATGTCCCGGAAGATCTCGATCTGCGCGCCGATCGTGTTGAGGCGCTCCGCGAGGTCCTCGTAGCCGCGGTTGATGACGTAGACGTTGCGCAGGACGGACGTGCCCTCGGCGGCCATCATCGCGAGGAGGACGACGACGGCGGGGCGCAGGGCGGGCGGGCACATCATCTCGGCGGCGCGCCAGCGGGTGGGGCCCTCGACCAGGACGCGGTGGGGGTCGAGGAGCTGCAGGCGTCCGCCGAGGCGGTTGAGGTCGGTCAGGTAGATCGCGCGGTTGTCGTAGACCCAGTCGTGGATGAGGGTCTTGCCCGACGCGGCGGCCGCGATCGCCGCGAAGAACGGGACGTTGTCGATGTTCAGGCCGGGGAACGGCATGGGGTGGATCTTGTCGATCGGCGCCTCCAGCTTGGAGGGCCGGACGGTGAGGTCCACCAGGCGCGTACGGCCGTTGTCGGCGAAGTACTCGGGCGTGCGGTCGTGGTCGAGCCCCATCTCCTCGAGGACGGCGAGCTCGATCTCCAGGAACTCGATCGGAACCCGGCGTACGGTCAGCTCCGACTCGGTGACGACGGCCGCGGCCACCAGGCTCATCGCCTCGACCGGGTCCTCGGAGGGGGAGTAGTCCACGTCGGCGTCGATGTCCGGCACGCCGTGCACGGTGAGAGTGGTGGTGCCGATCCCCTCGACCCGGACGCCGAGCGCCTCCAGGAAGAAGCACAGGTCCTGGACCATGTAGTTGGAGGAGGCGTTGCGGATGACCGTGACACCGTCGTGCCGGGCGGCGGCCAGCAGCGCGTTCTCGGTGACCGTGTCGCCGCGCTCGGTCAGGACGATCGGGCGGTCCGGGCGCACGGAGCGGTTCACCGTGGCGTGGTACTGGCCCTCGGTGGCGGCCACCTCCAGGCCGAACCGGCGCAGCGCGATCATGTGCGGCTCGATGCTCCGGGTACCGAGGTCGCAGCCGCCGGCGTAGGGCAGCTTGAAGCGGTCCATACGGTGCAGCAGCGGGCCGAGGAACATGATGATGGACCGCGTGCGCACGGCCGCCTCGGCGTCGATGGCCGCCATGTCCAGCTCGGCCGGCGGCACGATCTCCAGGTCGACGCCCTCGTTGATCCAGCGGGCACGGACGCCGATGGAGCCGAGGACCTCCAGCAGGCGGTAGACCTCCTCGATGCGGGCGACCCTGCGCAGCACCGTGCGCCCCTTGTTGAGCAGCGAGGCGCACAGCAGGGCCACGCAGGCGTTCTTGCTCGTCTTGACGTCGATGGCGCCGGAGAGCCGACGGCCGCCGACGACCCGCAGATGCATCGGTCCGGCGTAGCCCAGGGAGACGATCTCGCTGTCCAGGGCCTCACCGATGCGGGCGATCATCTCAAGGCTGATGTTCTGGTTGCCGCGCTCGATGCGGTTGACGGCGCTCTGGCTGGTTCCGAGCGCCTCCGCAAGTTGGGCCTGTGTCCAGCCACGATGTTGCCGGGCGTCACGGATGAGCTTGCCGATGCGTACGAGGTAGTCGTCTGCCATGAGGTCGAGGTTATCTCAGATATGAGATGGCGCCTCTTGAGGGGTCCATTCGGGTGACAGGGCGTCAGTGCCCCCTGGTGCTCCGTGTGCGACGCCACCCGAAAGGTCCGGGCAAATCCATCGATGTCGTACGACGTCCGGTGCTGCTGCGGGTGTGACGCGGACCGTTTTTCCCGCCGGTGGTGATGGACCAGGAGCGCTTGTTGATGTTCAGCCGCACGCCAGGAAGGATGCGGAAGCTCTTACGGAACGTGAGGGGCATCGTGCCTCCTTTCGAAGAGCTCGGTGTACGTGCCCTCGCCTCTCGGCTACCCACACTTGACGAACTGAGGCGCGTACAGGACGACTTCCTCGAAGGTGACCGTGGTCACCGCCTCGTCGGCGCACGGCGGTATGACGGGCCCGACGCTGTAGTGGTGGCGCGTCACCTGCCCATCCTCGCGCAGCTCCACGATTCCCACCTCCGGGCAGCTCCACCGGAACTCCCCGGTGTACTCGCCGGCCAGGTTGGACAGCGTCCCGCTCCCGCTCCCGTCGGCCCGGAACTCGATCTCGGAGGTCTCCATCACTCCGATGTCGAAGGGGGTGCTGCTCCACCGGCCGATCAGTGCGGGGTCGAGATTCATGACGAGATCCATGCCGTGATCTTCCCGTATCGGCCGCCGCTCGGTGAGTGTCCTTTGACAGCGAAGTCAGTCGCTCTGTTCGCGGTTCGCGTTGGCTGCGGCGACTGGATCGATTGGCAAACGATCAGGTGCGGCGGGTTGGCTTCGTAACCGAGATCCGGCTCCGGTGCCTGGACCGCTACCCCGACGGCACCCCGAGGCTGCGGCTTTCCGGCCGCACTCTTGTCCGGGAGTACGCTGCGGCCGTGATCGACGATGAGGACCAGATTCTGGCGGCTGCGCTTGGCGCGCTGGGAGCCAACGGCGGTGGGGCCGGCGGCCGACGGGGGGCGACGTTCGCGGCGAAGCGCTTGAAGAAGAACGTCCACGAGATCGACCTGATGCTGGTCATGTCGGTGGATGCCGCCGCCGGACACGCTGTCGGCATCCTTGCTCAGGCCGGACGCGTCCTGGAGGCGGAAGACAGCCAGCCCACGGGGGCGCGAGTTGTCAGAGCGATTGTCGGGGGCGGACTCGGGAACATGAATCCAGTTTTGATTACCGTCAGCCTGACCAGCGATGGGCCGGAGCGCACCACTGTGTCTGTCCGTGGGGCAGCCAAGGAGGGTCTCATCAAACAGCGGGCAGGAGAGAAGACGGCGAAGCACATCGCTGAACTCCTGGCTCGTCAGGGAATAGCTGACTGAAGCCCGCCTTGGTACAGCCAACTGCGACCAGCGGTTCTGGCGGGCGGAGATGCACGGTGTGGAGACTGGCGACCATGGGCCGCTGGAGGCCCTGGCCCGCAACAAGGTCAACCTGACCAAGGCCACCACGCACTGGCCTGACATGCTGCGGGTCACCGGCTCGCTGGTGACCGGACAGGTCCGCGCGTACGACCTCCTGCGGATGTTCGGCCGCGAGGGGCGGCCGACCCCGCTGGGCCAGGCGTTCGCCGAGTACGGGCGAATCGCCAAGACCCCGCACCTGCTGCAGGTCGTCGACCCGGTCGACGACACCTACCGCCGGCAGATGAACCGGCAGTTGACCGTCCAGGAGTCACGGCACAAACTCGCCCGCGACATCTGCCACGGCAAGCGCGGACAGATCACGCAGGCATACAGGACGGGGCAGGAGGACCAACTCGGCGCGCTCGGCCTGGTCCTCAATGCCGCCGTCCTGTGGGCGCCCCGCTACCTCGACGCCGCCGTCGACCGCCTACGGGCCCTGCCGCCCGAGGAGCGGGAGCACGACGTCCTGGACGAGGACGTGGCCCGGGTCTCCCCGCTGAGGCACGCCAACCTCAACTGCCTGGGCCGCTACACTTCGCCGCCCGCCCGCCCGCCCGCCCGCCCGCCCGCCACGCGAGGGCCTGCGCCCACTGCGTGACCCGGCGACCGTCCACCTCGACGAGGACGACGAGGGCACCGGCGAATGATGCGGCGTCAGGGCGCGTATCGGGTCGTGATCAATGAGCACCGCAGCTTCCGGGGCGGTTGCCCGTCTGGGGTACGAGGCCCGGCGAGCTGCGGCTGCGCGGTGCGGACGCAAGTGACCGGAAGCGTTGCCGTAGGCAGGCAGCGGCGGGGGCCCGAGGGCCCCGACTGCGTGCCCGCCGGGACGGTGTGTCAGAGCACGGCGAGCCGGTCCACCAGCAGCTCCACCCTCTGCGCGGCGTCCTCCGGCAGCAGCCGTCCCGTCCGGGTCAGGGTCGCCAGGCCGTGCAGGGACGCCCAGAACACCTCGGTGAACAGCCCCGGGTGGACGCCGTCCCCGGCGACCTCGCCCAGGCTCTCGATCAGCGCGGCGAAGGCGTCCTTCAGCGGCTCCGGGGTGTCCTCCTGCGCGTACGCCAGGCCGCCGTCGAGCTGGAACAAGGCGTCGTAGACCGCCGGGTTGCGCTCGGCGAAGTCGAGGTAGGCGCGGGCGAGGGCGGTGACCCGCTCGCGCGGGCTGTTCGCGCTGGAGGTCGCGGCCCGTACCGCCACGGCCATCTCGGTGGCGCCCTGGAGGGCGACGGCGCCGATGATCTCCCGTTTGCCGCGGAAGTGGCTGTAGAGGACGGGCTGGCTGTATTCGATGCTCTCGGCGAGCCGGCGGGTGGTGACCGCGTCCCAGCCCTGCTGCTCGGCGAGTTCGCGGGCCGTCGCCACGATGAGGCGCTCGCGGACCGCCCGTTCGCGTGCCTTGCGTTCCTGTACCGACATAACTCGAATCCTAGCACCGCTAGACAAGAAAGCGGCAGTAGTACTAGCGTTGCTCACATCAGCTAGCGGCGCTAGATCCCGGGAGGGGCACCATGCTCAGCGCACTCGAGGTAATCACCACCGTGATCGTCGGCCTGATGGTGGGGGTGGAGTTCTCCGTCGCCTTCGTCATGAACCCGATCTTCAACGCCCTCCCGGAGGACAGTAACCAGCTGGCCCACTCCCACGGGGGCCGGATGCTCGGCGCCGTGATGCCGTTCTGGTACATCGGCTCACTCGTCCTCGTCGCGGTCTGGGCTGTCGCGGGATGGCGCCACCACGGCACCGGCCTCGTCGTCACCGCCGGCGCGCTGCTGCTCGTCAGCGTGGTCATGTCGATCCTGCTGCTCGTCCCGATCAACAACCGGGGCAAGACGTGGACCCCGGAGAACCGGCCCGAGGACTGGAAGCAGCAGATGAACCGCTGGGACCGCTTCCACTACGTCCGCGTCACCGTCATCATCGGCGCCTTCACCCTGCTGGTCGCCGCCCTCGTCTGATATCAAATCCGCCCCGACATGCACTGGTTCGGCCCTGTATGCCGACAGCTTTCGCCCCGTCGGGGTGAGCCCGACAGGGCTTCGGATTTCTGACCCCGCGGGCCGCCCCCGCGCCGGTGGCGCACAATCCCCACTCCCCGGGCGGCAGGTGGCCACAGGAATCCCGACATCCGGGAATGCAGCTGCCGCTCAGATCCAACGGCGATCCCGACAAGCTACGCCCCTCGATCAGCCGCGTCCGCGCGGCCTGATCAGGCCCCACACGACTCAGCAAGCTCCACGAAGCTCACCAAGCCGGCGAAGACTCGCAAGGAGAAGAACAATGTCGCTGAAGAAGATCAACACCGTCATGGCCGCCGCCTTCATCCTCTTCATCCTCTGGTTCGGGACGGAGTTCATCCTGAGCCCGGAGACGACGGCGCCGAGCTTCGGCCTGCCGAGCTGGCCGTCCGGCGACGGCGGCGGCTTCCTGATCATCAAGGGAATCCGCGACGTCGTCCTGGCCCTGGTCCTGGGCATCCTGCTGGTGGCGGGTCACCGCCGGGCGCTGGGCTGGGTGCTGCTGGTGGAGGCCCTCGCCGCGTACGGCGACATGACCACCGTGCTGGCCCACCACGGCTCCGTGGCTACCGCGCTCGGCGTCCACTGCCTGACCGCGACACTGATGGTGGTCAACGGCCTGCTGATAATGCGCGAGACCCGCAAGGTCGCGGCCGCTCCGGCAACGCCCGCCCCGCAGCCCGCCTGACGCCGCCCTGACGGTCGTCGGTATGCGCCGGTCAGCGCCTGCAGGGAAAGGCGAGGCGCACGATCTTCTTGGGCGGCGGCCTGGTCCCGTTCTCCGGGATGGCGCAGCGCGGCCCCCTGCCCCGATTCTCATAAACGGTCCTTTGCCCGAGTGAGACCAAAAGGGACCGCGCGGAGATCGTGAAGTGCCAGTTCTCGATGTCCTCCGCGTCCTCACGGGCGGACAGGATCTGCGTCGCCCGCCAGACCACGAAGCCGATCGTCTTCGACGACGCCTCGGCGGTCTCTGGCGGACAGGATCTGCGTCGCCCGCCAGACCACGAAGCCGATCGTCTTCGACGACGCCTCGGCGGTCTCGTCGATCGCCTGCCGCATCGCCTCGACCACCGCCGGGGCCACCCTGCCGAACGACGGCATCTGCTTGGCCGACCGGCCGTCGGCCAGTCCGACCAGCCCGTCCCGCTGATAGCGCTGACGCCGCTGCTTGACCCCGCTGGCCGTCATCGCATGCCCGGCCGCCGTCAGCTCGGCGGCCTTGGCCCGCTCCCGCTGAGCCAGCGAGTTTGGTTCCGGGGCGAACTCCGGCCGCGGTGCCGTCCCCGCAGGAGCATCCGGTGGCAAGCCGTCCAGGACCTCCAGAATGTGCCCCTCCCACCAGCGGGCCTGTTCGGCAGCAGTCTGCGGGAACTCCGCGATCCTGGCCTCGGAGGGATCAGCCGCCCGTTGCCCGCCTGTGTCACCGGAGGCCTCCGTCAGCCAGGCGCACGACGGTGGATGGCCCCAGCAACGTGAGGCCCGGGCATGACCAGCTCGCCCCCATGTACTAGAGTTATCTCGACATCGAGATATCTGCCGAGGCGCACCACAGCCGCCGGACTGGTAAGGGTTACCTAACTTAGCCTTACCTTAGCGGATCGGCCAAGCCCGCGTGGCGGCAGGATGCGGTGGTACGCGCACATCAATGAAGGAGACCGTCGTGTCGGCGAACAGCTTCGACGCCCGCAGCACGCTGCAGGTGGGCGACGAGTCGTACGAGATCTTCCGCCTGGACAAGGTGGAGGGCTCGGCCCGACTCCCCTACAGCCTCAAGGTCCTGCTGGAGAACCTGCTCCGCACGGAGGACGGCGCGAACATCACCGCCGACCACATCCGCGCCCTCGGCAACTGGGACTCGCAGGCCCAGCCCAGCCAGGAGATCCAGTTCACGCCGGCCCGTGTGATCATGCAGGACTTCACCGGCGTTCCCTGTGTCGTCGACCTCGCCACCATGCGTGAGGCCGTCAAGGAGCTCGGCGGCGACCCGGCCAAGATCAACCCGCTGGCCCCGGCCGAGCTGGTCATCGACCACTCCGTCATCGCCGACAAGTTCGGCACGCACGACGCCTTCTCCCAGAACGTCGAGCTGGAGTACGGCCGCAACAGGGAGCGCTACCAGTTCCTGCGCTGGGGCCAGACCGCCTTCGACGAGTTCAAGGTCGTCCCGCCCGGCACCGGCATCGTCCACCAGGTGAACATCGAGCACCTGGCGCGTACGGTCATGGTCCGGGGCGGGCAGGCGTACCCCGACACCCTGGTCGGCACCGACTCGCACACCACCATGGTCAACGGCCTCGGTGTGCTGGGCTGGGGCGTCGGCGGCATCGAGGCCGAGGCCGCGATGCTCGGTCAGCCGGTCTCCATGCTCATCCCGCGTGTCGTCGGCTTCAAGCTGACCGGTGAGCTGAAGCCGGGCACCACCGCCACCGACCTCGTGCTGACCATCACCGAGATGCTGCGCAAGCACGGTGTCGTCGGCAAGTTCGTCGAGTTCTACGGCGAGGGTGTCGCCGCCACCTCCCTCGCCAACCGCGCCACCATCGGCAACATGTCGCCGGAGTTCGGCTCGACCGCCGCGATCTTCCCGATCGACGACGAGACCATCAAGTACCTGAAGCTCACCGGCCGCTCCGAGCAGCAGCTCGCGCTCGTCGAGGCGTACGCCAAGCAGCAGGGCCTCTGGCTGGACCCGAAGGCCGAGCCGGACTTCTCCGAGAAGCTCGAGCTCGACCTGTCCACGGTCGTCCCCTCCATCGCCGGCCCGAAGCGCCCGCAGGACCGTATCGTCCTCGCGAACGCCGCCGAGCAGTTCAAGCAGGACGTCCGCGCCTACGTCAACGACGAGTACGAGGCCAGCAAGGAGTCCTTCCCGAGCTCCGACGCCCCCTCGTCGATCCCGAACGGCGCCCCGTCCAAGCCGGTCACCGTGACCGCCCCCGACGGCTCGACCTACGAGATCGACCACGGTGCCGTGACGGTCGCCGCCATCACCTCCTGCACCAACACCTCCAACCCGTACGTCATGGTCGCCGCCGCGCTCGTCGCGAAGAAGGCCGTGGAGAAGGGCCTGACCCGCAAGCCGTGGGTCAAGACCACCCTCGCCCCGGGTTCGAAGGTCGTCACCGACTACTTCGACAAGGCGGGCCTGACCCCGTACCTCGACAAGGTCGGCTTCAACCTCGTCGGCTACGGCTGCACCACCTGCATCGGCAACTCCGGCCCGCTGCCGGAGGAGGTCTCCAAGGCCGTCAACGACCACGACCTCGCGGTCACCTCGGTCCTCTCCGGCAACCGGAACTTCGAGGGCCGCATCAACCCCGACGTCAAGATGAACTACCTGGCGTCCCCGCCGCTGGTCGTCGCGTACGCCCTCGCCGGCTCCATGAAGGTGGACATCACCAAGGACGCCCTGGGCACCGACCAGGAAGGCAAGCCGGTCTACCTGGCCGACATCTGGCCCTCCGAGGCCGAGGTCAACGACGTCGTGGCGAACGCCATCGGCGAGGACATGTTCAACAAGTCCTACTCCGACGTCTTCGCGGGCGACGCCCAGTGGCAGGCGCTGCCGATCCCGACCGGCAACACCTTCGAGTGGGACACGGAGTCGACGTACGTCCGCAAGCCCCCGTACTTCGAGGGCATGGCCCACGAGCCGTCCCCGGTCAGCGACATCGCCGGTGCCCGCGTGCTCGCCAAGCTGGGCGACTCGGTCACCACCGACCACATCTCCCCGGCCGGTGCGATCAAGGCCGACACTCCGGCGGGCAAGTACCTCACCGAGCACGGTGTCGAGCGTCGTGACTTCAACTCCTACGGCTCCCGCCGAGGCAACCACGAGGTCATGATCCGCGGTACGTTCGCCAACATCCGCCTCCGCAACCAGATCGCGCCGGGCACCGAGGGCGGCTACACCCGCGACTTCACCCAGGACGGCGCTCCGGTGTCGTTCATCTACGACGCCTCCCGCAACTACATCGAGCAGGGCATCCCGCTCGTCGTGCTCGCGGGCAAGGAGTACGGCTCCGGCTCGTCCCGCGACTGGGCCGCCAAGGGCACCGCGCTCCTCGGCGTCAAGGCCGTCATCGCCGAGTCGTACGAGCGCATCCACCGCTCCAACCTCATCGGCATGGGCGTGCTGCCGCTCCAGTTCCCCGAGGGCCAGTCCGCCGCGACCCTCGGCCTGACCGGCGAGGAGACCTTCTCCTTCACCGGCGTCGAGGAGCTGAACAACGGCACCACCCCGCGCACGGTGAAGGTCACCACCGACACGGGCGTCGAGTTCGACGCGGTCGTCCGCATCGACACCCCCGGCGAGGCCGACTACTACCGCAACGGCGGCATCATGCAGTACGTGCTGCGCAGCCTGATCCGCAAGTAAGGGATCCGGTACGGCGGTCAGGGCCGCGCTCCCCGAGGGGGCGCGGCCCTTCGTCGTGCGCAAGCCGTTTACAACTGGACCTTTCGGCGCTACCTTGCCCAACAGGGTGGGGTGGGAGCGCTCCCATGCCGGTGGACCGGAACCCGTCGGCGCAGGCGCTCCCACCTCCCCGTCATCCCCATGCGCACGTTCCTCCCGACCGCCGAGCGAAGGGACGTAACTCTGTCATGTCTATGGCGAGAGTGACCGCAACTCCCCCCGCAACCCCCCGATTACAACAGCGCAGCTCTCGGGGTGCCCTCCTCCTCGTCCTGCTGGCCCTGCTCACGACGATCCCGGCCCTCGGTCTGATCGTCACGGCGGGCGGCAAGGCGGAGGCCCACGGCACCCCGATGAAGCCGGGCAGCCGCACCTTCCTGTGCTGGCAGGACGCCCTCACCGACGCCGGTGAGATCAAGCCGATCAACCAGGCGTGCAAGGCGGCGCACCAGGTCAGCGGGACCACGCCGTTCTACAACTGGTTCTCCGTGCTGCGCTCGGACGGCGCGGGCCGCACCCGCGGCTTCGTGCCGGACGGCGAGCTGTGCAGCGGCGGCAACCCCAACTTCACCGGGTTCAACAAGCCCAGCAGCGAGTGGCCGCTCACCCACCTCACGGCGGGTGCGACCGTCGACTTCTCGTACAACGCCTGGGCGGCGCACCCGGGCTGGTTCTACGTCTACGTCACCAAGGACGGCTTCGACCCGACCAAGACGCTGACCTGGAACGACATGGAAGCCCAGCCCTTCCTGAGTGTCGACCACCCGCCGCTCAACGGCAGCCCGGGCACGGTCGAGGCCAACTACTCCTGGACCGGCAAGCTGCCCGCCGACAAGTCGGGGCGCCACATCATCTACATGGTGTGGCAGCGCTCCGACAGCCAGGAGACGTTCTACTCCTGCTCCGACGTCGTCTTCGACGGTGGCCACGGCGAGGTGACCGGGATCCACGACCCGGGCAACCCCCCGACCGAGCCTCCGCCCGGCGCCTGCACCGCGACCCGCAAGACGACCGGCAACTGGAGTGGCGGCTACCAGTCCGAGGTGACCGTCACCAACACGGGCACCGTCCCCATGCTCGGCTGGATGGTCAACTGGGCCCTGCCCAGCGGCCAGAAGGTCGACAGCCTGTGGAACGGCGCCGCGACCTACACGGGTCAGGACGTGATGGTCCACAACGCCGGCTGGAACGGGTCGTTGGATCCAGGCAAGAGCGCGACCTTCGGGTACGTGGTCACCGGATCCGGCGGTGATACCGCCACGACCCTGCCCTGTCGGGTCGGCTAGGGCGGGTTGCGAACGTCCCGTCGTCCGCCCGAAGGGCGCGCCCTGCGGCGTCCGGTGCGTGCGATCGCAAGACGGAGGGCCGCCCGCGTAGGGGGCGTACGTGGGCGATCCCGACAACGCGGCGAGCGCGCGTGCCGGGCGTCGCAGGGCAGGCGGGACTTTCGCAACACGCCCTGGCGTGTTCGGTCGTTCTACAGCGGGTCCGGTGGGCAGGAGCCGTCCGCCCACCGGACCCGTATGCGTCTCAGCCGCTGAACACCGCGCGCAGCCAGTCCAGTTGGCGGCGCACCTGTACCGCGTCGCCGCCCTCGTGGCCGTTGTAGGGATAGGCGAGGATCTCCTTCTGCGGAGTCGTGCCGGTCAGTTCGCCGTAGCGGTTGTACGCGGCGTACGCCCCGCTCGGCGGGCAGACCGTGTCGCGCAGGCCGACGCCGAAGTGGGCGGGGGCCTGGGCGCGGCGGGCGAAGGAGATGCCCTCCAGGTAGGACAGGGTGCGGTACGCGGCCCCCTCGGCGCCGCGGTGCACGGAGAGGTACGCGGCGATCTCGCCGTAGGGGCCCGCGTCGGTGAGGTCCAGGGCGCGCCGGATCCCGCACAGCAGCGGGGCGGTGACCACGGCGGCGGCCAGGTCGGGGACCAGTCCCGCGACGGCCAGGGCGAGTCCGCCGCCGTGGCTGTTGCCGACGGCTGCGGTGCGTGAGGCGTCGACGCCGGGCAGGGCGCGGACCGCGGCGACCGCGCGCACCGCGTCCGTGATGAGCCGCCGGTAGTGGTGGTCGTGCGGGGAGAGCAGGCCCCGGACGGCCGGGCCCGGGCCGCCCGGCGCCGAGGCGTGCGGGTCGGGGGTGTCGCCGCCGTTGCCGTACTGGTCACCCTGGCCGCGGTTGTCCATCAGCAGATGCGCGTACCCGGCGTTCACCCAGGTCAGCCGCTCATGGGGGAGGCCCCGGCCGCGCCCGTAGCCGGCGTACTCGACGACCGCCGGGAGCGGGTCGCGCACTCCCGCGGGCCGGCTGAACCAGGCGCGCACCGGGTCACCGGCGAAGCCGCGGAACGTGACGTCCCAACTGTCCGTCAGACGCAGGCCGTTCTCCACCGGGCGCACCGACACCAGCACGTCCGGCTGCGCGGCCTCCTTCAGGGTGTCCGACCAGAACGCGTCGAAGTCGGCGGGCTCGTCCGGTTCCGGGCGGTGGTGTTCCAGCTCCGTCGGCGGCAGGTCGAACGCGGGCACGCGGGCACCTCGCAGGAGTCGGGGGTGGGGGAGCGGACCCGGCCGATCGTTGCGGCCGAGATCCAGAAAGTTCCGGAGCACGGTAGCAGTCAACTCCCGTGTCATACCCTCTCTCTGCGGAATCCAATACCCTCAAACGTCTCAACAGTCAGGCGTGTACCACCCATTGACAGCGCTTTCTGGGTGCCCTTAAGTTGCCGCGAAGTTACCGGTAAGAGCTCGAAAGTTTCGGTTCCACACTTCCGCACATCCGCCACGGGAGGACCGAGCATGAGCACGTCCACCACGCCGGCCTTACCCTCCGGCACCCAGGAACCACCCCCGGCGAAAACCGCCGCACGCCCCGCGCGCCCGGCCCCGCGCCCCGGCTGGCGGCGCGCCCTGCGCCGGGACTGGCAGCTGTACTCGCTGGCCGTCCTGCCGCTGCTGTTCTTCCTGGTCTTCCGCTATCTGCCGATGATCGGCAACGTGATCGCCTTCCGCCGCTTCGAGCCCGGCGGCTCGATGTTCGGCGAGGACTGGGTGGGCCTGCGCTATGTGCGCATGTTCCTCAGCGACCCGACCTTCTGGCAGGTGTTCCGCAACACGCTGTGGCTGGGCGGGCTCACGCTCGTGTTCTGCTTCCCGATCCCGATCGTCCTCGCCCTCCTGCTGAACGAGGTGCGCCGGCGCTCCCTGAAGCGGTTCGTGCAGTCGGTGTCGTACCTCCCGCACTTCCTGTCGATCGTGATCGTCGCGGGTCTGACCCTGCAGATGCTCGCCACGGACGGCCCGGTCAACCATGCCCTCGGCTGGTTCGGCCACGACGAGATCCGCTTCATCCAGGAACCCGACTGGTTCCGCACGATCTACGTCGGCTCGGAGATCTGGCAGACCGCCGGCTGGGGCACCATCCTCTACCTCGCCGCGCTCACCACCATCGACGAGGACCTCTACGAGGCCGCTCGCATCGACGGCGCCAACCGCTGGCAGCAGATCTGGCACGTCACCCTGCCCGGCATCCGCCCCACCATGATCACGCTGCTGATCCTCAACGTCGGCACCTTCATGGCGGTCGGCTTCGAGAAGGTCCTGCTGCTGTACAACCCGCTGACCTACCCGACCGCCGATGTGATCTCGACGTACGTGTACCGGGCGGGCGTCGAGTCCAACAGCTTCAGTTACGCCGCCGCCATCGGGCTGTTCGAGGCGATCATCGGCCTGGTCCTGATCATGTCCGCCAACACGCTCTCGCGTCGCACAGTGGGGACCAGCCTGTGGTGAGTGTCAACCGGACGGTGAGCGCCAACCGGCCCACCCGGGGCTACCGCGTCTTCCAGGGCGTCAACGGGGTGATTCTCACCTTCGTCGTGGTCGTGACCCTGTACCCCTTCGTCAACATCGTCGCGAGATCCTTCAGCGGGGAGCGGCAGATCCGGGCCGGTGAAGTGACCCTGTGGCCCAAGGGGTTCAACCTCACGACGTACAAGATCGTGTTCCAGGACTCGATGTTCTGGCGGAACTACGGCAACACCGTGTTCTACACGGTCGTGGCCACCGCCGTCGCCATGGTCCTGACGACCTGTTACGCCTACGTCCTGTCGAAGAAGCACCTCAAGGGGCGTGGGGTGCTCGTCGGCATCGCCGTGTTCACGATGTTCTTCACCGGCGGCCTGATCCCCAACTACATCCTGGTCACCAGCCTCGGACTGAAGAACAGCGTCTGGGCGATCGCGCTGCCCAACGCGATCAGCGTCTTCAACCTCCTGGTGATGAAGGCCTTCTTCGAGAGCCTGCCGTCCGAGCTGGAGGAGGCCGCGCAGATCGACGGCCTGAGCACGTACGGCATCCTGCTCAGGATCGTGCTGCCGCTGTCCAAGGCGGTCGTCGCGACCATGGTGCTCTTCTACACGGTGTCCTTCTGGAACTCCTGGTTCAGCGCGTTCCTCTACATGGACCACTCCGACCTGATGCCGGTCACCGTCTATCTGCGCAACCTCATCGCGGGCGCCACCGGCGGCGGCAACGCGGGCGCCTCCACCGCGGAGCTCAGCCAGGTCGGCGCGAGCATCCAGGCGGTCACGATCGTGCTCACCGCGCTGCCGATCATCTGCGTGTACCCGTTCGTCCAGCGCTTCTTCGTCTCGGGCGTGATGCTCGGCGCGGTCAAGGGCTGACGCCCCCAACTCACCTACGCACCAAGGGAGTCTTCGTGAAGAACGCAGGAGAGCTGTCGCGTCGTCAGATCCTGGCCGCCGCGGGCTTCATCGGCCTCGCCACCCTCACCGGCTGCAGCAGCGGCGACGACGGAGGCGACTCCAAGGACCTTTCCAAGAAGCAGAACGGCGCGATGAAGGAGTACCGCACCGGACAGCAGTTCAAGGCGACCAAGGCGCTGTCCTTCTCGATGCTCCACAACGACAACCCGGTCTACCCCCTCAAGAACAGCTGGTTGTTCTGGAAGGAGGTCACCAAGCGCACCGGGATCACCATCAAGCCCCTCGACGTCCCGCTGGCCGACTACGAGAAGAAGCGCAGCGTCCTCATCGGCGCGGGCGACGCCCCCTTCCTGATCCCCAAGACGTACCACCCCGCGGAGGTGGCGTTCGTGTCGTCGGGGGCGATCCTCCCGGTCAGCGAGTACGTGCACCTGATGCCCAACTTCCAGGAGAAGGTGAAGAAGTGGAGGCTCGAGCCCGAGCTCGACTCCATCCGCCAGTCCGACGGCAAGTACTACCTGCTGCCCGGCCTGCACGAGAAGCCCAAGTCCGGCTACTCGTTGTCCTTCCGCACGGACATCCTCGACAAGCACGGACTGACCCTGCCCACGACGTGGGACGAGGTGTACGTCGTCCTCAAGGCTCTCAAGGCGGAGTACCCCGACAAATACCCCTGGACCGACCGCTGGAGCACCAACACCCCGTTCCCGTGTGGCGCGTTGTTCAGCTACCTCGGCCAGGCGTACGGCGTCAAGGCGGGCTGGACGTACGACAACATCAGCTTCGACACCAAGGCGCGGAAGTTCGTCTTCACCGCGACCCAGGACGCCTACCGGCAGATGATCGAGTACCTGCGCAGACTCGTCGCCGAGAAGCTCCTCGACCCCGAGAGCTTCACCCAGCAGGACGACCAGGCCATACAGAAGCTGCTGGCCGAGAAGTCCTATGTGATCAGCGCCAATCCGCAGGAGCTGGTGCAGAACTACCGCTACAACCTGAACAAGCAGGTCAAGGGTTCGAAGATCGAGATGGTCCCGGTGCCCCTCGGTCCGGCCGGCCCGGTCCTCCTGAGCGGTATCCGGCTGGAGAACGGCATGATGATCTCCAGCAAGGCCCTCAAGAGCGCCGACTTCGTCGCGATGATGCAGTTCGTGGACTGGCTCTGGTACTCCGACGAGGGCCAGAAGTTCTGCAAGTGGGGCGTGAAGGGCGTCACGTACACCGAGTCCGGCGGCAAGTACCAGCTGAAGCCGGGGATCTCGCTGATGGGCTCCGACCCGAACGCCCCGAAGGACCTCCAGAAGGACTACGGCTTCTTCAACGGCGTGTTCACCTACGGCGGCAGCTGGGAGCTGGTGTCCTCCAGCTTCAGCCCGGACGAGAAGAAGTTCCAGGACGTCATGTCCCAGCGCAAGGAACTGCCCGTCGACCCGGCCCACCCGCTGCAGTCCTTCGAGCAGGAACAGGCGACCCTCTGGGACACCCCGCTCAAGGACCACGCCATCCAGAACACCCTCCAGTTCGTGCTCGGCAAGCGCCCGATGGCCGAATGGGACGCCTACGTCGCCGAGTTGAAGGCGAAGAACATGCAGCAGCTGGTCGACCTGCACAACAAGGCGTACGAGCGGTTCAAGAAGGAGAACGGGTGATCCGCGTCCCCGCCGAGCCGTCCGGCCGGCTCTCCGACGCCTGGCGCCACTGCGTCGGCACCGGCCGCATCGAACTCGCCCTGCGCCGCGACTACCAGGACTCCCTCGCCCTGCTCCACCGCGAGATCGGCTTCCGGTACATCCGCGGCCACGGCCTGCTCAGCGACGGCATGGGCGTGCACCGCCCCTATGAGTGGGAGGGCGCCCGGCACGTCCACCACGCCTTCACCTACGTCGACCAGGTCGTCGACGCCTACCTCGACCTCGGCATCCGGCCCTTCCTCGAACTCGGCTTCATGCCCGACGGGCTGGCCTCCGGCGAGCAGACCGTCTTCTGGTGGCGCGGCAACGTCACCCCGCCCCGCTCCCACAAGGAGTGGGCCGCCCTCGTCCGCGCCACCCTCGCCCACCTGGTCGACCGCTACGGCCTCGACGAGGTCCGCACCTGGCCGATCGAGGTGTGGAACGAGCCCAACCTGCCCGACTTCTGGCAGGGCGCGGACGAGGCGGCCTACCACCGGCTGTACGAGGTGACCGCGCACGCCGTGAAGGAGGTCGACGCGGGCCTCCAGGTGGGCGGCCCGGCGATCTCACCCGGCGCCGACGCATGGCTGGTCCGCTTCGCCGAGTTCGCCGAACACCGGGACGTCCCCGTCGACTTCGTGTCGAAGCACGCGTACACCTCGGGACCCGCCCAGCACGTGCCGTTCGGCGTCCGCCAGACGCTGGCGCCGGCGCAGCGCCTCCTGGACCAGTTCGCCACGCCCCGCGAGTTGTTGAAAGGCACTCGGCTGGCCGGACTCCCCGTCCACATCACCGAGTTCAACTCCTCCTACCGGCCCGACAACCCCGTCCACGACACCGCGTTCCACGCCGCGTACCTGGCACCGGTCCTGGCCCGAGGCGCCGACCACGCCGACTCCTTCTCGTACTGGACGTTCAGCGACATGTTCGAGGAGGTCGGCATCCCCACCGCCCTCTTCCACGGCGGCTTCGGCCTGCTCACCCACCGCCAGGTGAAGAAGCCGACGTACCACCTGTACGCGTTCATGGCGCGGATGGGGGAGGAACTGCTGGCGCGCGGCGAGGACCATCTGGTGACGCGGCACGCGGACGGCCGGGTCACCGTCCTCGCCTGGGCGCCCGTGGACGCGAGCGGTGAGACCCCCGGACCCGAGCGGCATGCCGTGCGTCTGTCCGTCCCGGTGCGGGCGGCGCAGGCCTTCGCGCGACGGTCCAGGGTGGACGAGGAGCACGGCAACGCCCATACGGCGTGGCAACGGATGGGCAGCCCGCGCTCGCCCCGCCCGCACCAGCTCGACGTCCTGCGCGAGGCCGCCGAGCCCGCCCGCAGCCACCACCGGTCACCCGTCGAGGACGGCCGGGTCCGCCTGGACCTGACACTCACCCGCCACGAGGTCACGCTGGTCGAGATCAGCCCCGTCGACGAGGAAGCCCCGCCCTGGTCGGACGAGCGCCGACTCCTCGGAGGGGAACCGCGGTGAGCACTCCATCGATCGCCTTCGGCGCCGGCCCCCTCTCCCGCGCCGCCGCCCTGATCCACACCCTGATCACCGTCGAGGCCTTGTTGCTCCTGGCCGCCGCACCGGGACTGGCCGGGCTCTTCCTGCTCGACCCGGCCCCCTCCAACCTCCCCCTCGCCGCCGCCTGCCTCCTCCCGCTCGGCCCGGCACTTTCCGCCGCCCTGTACGCCCTGCACCACCGCGGCCGCGACCTCACCGAACTCCACCCCGCCCGTGTCTACCTGCGCGGCTGGCGGCTCAACGCCCTGCCCGCAATGAAACTGTGGGCCCCGCTCGTCGCCTGGCTGACCGTCATCGCCTTCACCCTCACCCACTTCGCCGCCACCGGCCTGCCCGGCTGGTGGGCGGTGCTCCTCGCGGTCATCGGCTTCGCCGCCCTCCTCTGGGGCGCGCACGCCCTCGTCCTCACCTCCCTGTTCTCCTTCCGCGCCCGTGACACCGCCCGCCTGGCCGGGTACTTCCTGCTCCGGCACGGGCGTGCCACGCTCGCCGCGGCCTCCCTGCTCGTCCTGGCCGGCGGCCTGACCGCCCTGCTGACGGAGGCCCTGACCGCCCTGCTGGCCGCACCGCTGCTGCTCTCCCTGCTGCAAGCCGGCCGCCCGGTGATCGCCGAGACCCAGGAGGACTTCACCGCATGACCCCCCAGATCCCCTACGGCGGTGACTACAACCCCGAGCAGTGGCCGGAGGAGGTGTGGGACGAGGACCACCGGCTGTTCACCGACGCGGGCATCGACACCCTCACGGTCGGCGTCTTCTCCTGGTCGCTCACCCAACCCGCCGAGGACACCTACGACTTCACCGTCCTCGACCGCGTCCTGGACCGAGCCGCCGCCGAGGGCCGAGGCGTCTGTCTCGCCACCGGCACCGCAGCGCTCCCGCCGTGGCTGGCGAAGAAGTACCCCGAGGTCAACCGCACCGACTTCGAGGGCCGCCGCCACCGCTACGGCCAACGGCACAACTTCTGCCCCAGCTCACCCGCCTACCGCCGCCTCGCCACCGAGCTGGCAGGGCGCCTCGCCGAACGGTACGGCGACCACCGGGCGTTGCTCGCCTGGCACATCAACAACGAGTACGGCGGCGCCTGTTACTGCGACCTGTGCGCCGAGGCGTTCCGGGGCTGGCTCCGCGAACGGCACGGCACCCTGGACGCCCTCAACGACGCCTGGTGGACCACCTTCTGGTCGCACCGCTACACCGGCTGGGACCAGATCGAACCGCCGAGCGCCCTCACCGAGCACTGGCGCGGTCCCCACCACACCGCCTTCCAGGGCATCACCCTGGACTACCAGCGCTTCATGACCGACGCCCTGCTCGGCTGCTTCACCGCCGAGAAGGAGGCCATCCGCGTCCACGACCAGGACACCCCGGTCACCACCAACTTCATGGGCGCCTACCGCCCCCTCGACTACCACCGCTGGGCGCCCCACCTCGACTTCGCCTCCTGGGACAGCTACCCGCCCCTCGACGCCCCGCCCACCCGTCCGGCCCTCGGCCACGACCTGATGCGCGGCCTGAAGGACGGCGCCCCCTTCTGGCTCATGGAGCAGACCCCGTCCACCACCGCCTGCCGCGACGTGAACCCCCTCAGGCGCCCGGGCGAACTCCGCCTCGCCACCTGGCAGGCCGTCGCCCACGGCGCGGACGCCGCCCTGTACTTCCAGATGCGCGCCTCACGCGGCGCCTGCGAGAAGTACCACGGCGCGGTCATCGGCCACGCGGGCCGCGACGACACCCGCGTCTTCCGTGAAGTGGCCGCGCTGGGACGTGAGTTGGCGGACCTCGGGGGTGTCACGCTCGGCGCCCGCACTCCGTCCCGTACCGCCCTGCTCTTCGACTGGGACAGCTGGTGGGCGCTGGAGATCTCCGACGGGCCCTCCCGGCTGGTCCGCTACCAGGACGTGGTGCACGCCTACTACCGGGCCGCCCGCGAGGCCGGCGCCGACGTGGACGTCGTCCCGGTCACCGTCGACCTGACCCCGTACGACGTGGTCCTCGCCCCCGTGCTGCACCTGGTGAAGGACGACCTCGCCGAGCGCCTGGAGGCGGTGGCCCGGCGCGGCGGCAGCGTCCTCGCCACCTTCCTCAGCGCCCGCTCCGACGAACACGACCGCGCCTTCCCCACCGACGTGCCCGGCCCCCTCGCTCCGCTGCTGGGCATCCGCGTCGACGAGTGGGACGCCCGTCCGGAGGACGTCGTACAGCCTGTGCACATGGGGGAGTTCACGACCACGGCCCGACTCGTCTTCGAGATCGTGCAGCCGCGCGGCGCCGAGCCGGTCGGCACGTACGGCGCCGACTTCTACGCGGGCACCCCCGCGGTCACCCGGCACGCCTTCGGCGCGGGGGAGGGCTGGTACGTGGCCACCGCCCTCGACCAGCCGGGCGTCGACCACGTCGTACGGCGTGTCCTCGCGAGGCACGACCTGATCGGCCCGTACGCGGATCACACCGCCGTGGAGACCGCGACCCGCGTCGCCGCCGACGGCACCCGCCTGCTGTTCCTCCTCAACCACGCGGCCGCCCCGGCCCGCCTGACCGCCCACACCACCGCCACCGACCTGCTCACCGGCAAGCGGGTCGAGCGCGGCGAACCCTTGTCCCTCGATCCGCTGGGAGTGGCGGTCCTGCGCGTCGAGTAGAACGGCGCGTCGGCCCGCCCGCCGGCCGGGTCAGCTGATCGTGACGACACGTGCCCAGGTCGGCGGTGTGTCGGGGACGTAGTCCGGGTTCCGCTCGTCCACCCGGGCGGGACGGGAGAAGAGGCCGACGACGGTACGGCAGGGAGGCGGTGCGGAGGGCCACGGTGTCTGGCCGTCCGTCAGGGCGACGATCACGTCCGGGCGGGGCCGCGAGCGGAGGGCACGGGCGAAACCGGAGCGCAGATCCGTCCCCCCGCCGCCGATCAGTGCGACGTCCTCGGCGCGGCAGAGCGGGGCGGCGATCCCGGCCGCCGCGTCGCAGGAGATCACCGACACCAGATCACGGCGCCCGCCCACCGCCCGCGCGATCGCCGCCACCTCCAGCAGCGCGCTGCCCAGCTCCGCGTCGCTCACCGACCCGGAGGTGTCGATCACGACGCAGACCCGGGGCGGGGTACGGCGCAAGCTCGGCAGCAGCACCCCGGGGACGGCGGCCGAGCGCCGGGACGGACGCCGGTAACTGTGGTCCTCGCCCACCCCCGGCGCACTCGCCGCGGACCGTACGGCCGCCCCCAGCAACTGCCGCCACGGCTGCGGCGGATGAAAGGCCTCGTCCGCCCAACGGCGCCACCCTTCCGGGGCGTCACCCGGCCGCCCCTTGATCCCCTCGGCGACCCGGAAGCGCACCGCGTCCCGCTGCTGCCTGGTCAGCCCGTGGGCCCCGTCGGGCCCCAGCTCCCACGGTCGCTCCTGCCCGTCGGCCCCGCTGCCGCAGTCCAGCCAGGCCAGGTCGGCGGCGAGCCCGGACAGCGACGCCCTGCGCAGGTACTCCTCCATCAGCAGCCCGTCGGGCAGCCTCAGCAACGACGGACGCAGCGCCCCGACGGGCCGGGGCAGACCGTCGCCGTAGATGTCGTCGTTGATCTCGAAGTCGGCGGCGATGTTCCGCCGCAACCTCTCGCCCGGCCCGTGCTCCTCGTTCTGGCGCGCGTAGCGCTCGCCCCGCCCGTGGTGGTCCCGGAGCAGATGGGAGACCTCGTGCACCCAGACGCCCGCCAGCTCCTCCACGGGAGTCCGCGCCACGAAGCCGGGGGAGACGTAGCAGCGCCAGTGCGCGTCGACCGCCATCGTCGGCACCGACCGGTCCTCGACCACGTTCAGCGCGAAGAGCGCGTCGGCGAGGTAGGGGCGGACCTTGACCGCGTGCAGCCGGGCGGCCAGCAACTTCTCCATGTCCAGGGGAAGCACGGGGACGCCGGCCGGCCCGCCCGCGCCGGCCGGCGGCGAGGGCAGCGTGGCCCGCACCGGGCGCGGCGGCGCAGGCGGGGTCATCGGCCGCGGCAACGGCCGCTTCACGGGCCCCGTCATCGCTGCGCCCCCTGGAGCTGTCCGGCCGCGGCCCGCTCCACCGACCGGTCCGCGCGGTCGGCGATCCCGACGACCGCGGCCAGCCGGTCCACCGCCTGCGGAACCTCCCAGTCGTCGCGCCGCAGCGAGGCCAGTGCCCTGGCCGGGGCGACCAGCAGGTCCGGGGCGCCGGTCTCCAGCGCACGGACCAGCACCGCCCAGCCCGCCTCCCACCGTTCTCGTTCCGGCCGGGCTCGGACAGCGGCCACCACCGCCTCCAGCGCGGCCTGACGCAGATCGCCCCGCACCGGCAGCTCGGCGGAGGCCGGATCGGACAGGAGCGACTCCGGGTCCGGCAGGTCCATCCGGTCGAGGTGGGCGAGGAGTTCGAGCCCCGGTCCGTCCCCCACCGCGCCCCGCACCAGCAGCGCCAGCACCTCCCGGGAGACGGCGGCCGCGGTGCCGAACGCCAGCAGGGTCAACGCGGCCTCCCAGCTCCGCGGCGAGGGCCAGGCTCCGCCGCGCCGTGTCTCGGTGCTCGGCAGCCGGTGGATCAGCGTCGGCCGGGCTTTCAGGAAGCCGCAGACCACGCGCCGGGCGAAGGCCACCGCCTCCGGCAGCCGCTCAGGACGGAGGCGGGGCAGCTCGGCCCGCGGCCAGACCCCGCCCAGCCCTCGTACCACCACGTCCTGGTCGTGCACCCAGTACAGGTGCACGAACCGGTTGGCCAGCGGCGGGCTCAGCTCCCAGCCGTCCGCCGCCGAGGCACGAGGATTGGCGGCGGCCACGATCCGTACCCCCGGCGGCAGTTGCAGGGCACCGACCCTCCGCTCCAGCACCACCCGGAGCAGGGCGGCCTGGACGGCCGGGGTGGCGGTGGAGAGTTCGTCCAGGAAGAGCAGCCCCCGCCCTGCCCGGACGAGTTCCACGGCCCACTGCGGCGGTGCCATCGGCACGCCCCGCACCGCCGGGTCGTCGCCCACGATGGGCAGTCCGGAGAAGTCGGTCGGCTCGTGGACACTCGCGATCACGGTCGTCAGCGGCAGGTCGAGGGAAGTGGCGAGCTGCGTCAGCGCGGCGGTCTTGCCGATGCCCGGCTCGCCCCAGAGCAGCACGGGCAGGTCCGCCGCGACGGCCAGGGTGAGCGCTTCGAGCTGGTCGTCGGGGCGCGGTTCGGTGGTGGTGGTCCGAAGGAGTGTCAGGAGGTCGTCGGAGAGGCCGAGTTGGGTGCTGGAAGTCATGGCGTATCACCTGGGTGGCATAAGGGGGCGGGACAGCCCGGCCCGGAGGGTGTGGGTGCGTGCGGCGAGTAATGCGTGGGCCTCTGGGGGTGTGGTCAGCAGGCCAGGCCCGCAGGGTCAGCAGGCCAGGCCCGTACGGGGCCGGGCCCGGCTGCTCCGCTTGCGGCGCACCTCGGGAGGCGTACGGCGGTCGATCCGGGGACGGTGGCCAGGCTCCGTCAGGCCCACGCCCGCGGCGTCACGGCCCGCTGCGGCACCGGCACCGGGGTGCGGGGCGGCCAGTCCCGAGCGGAAGAGTCCGTGGTCGATACGGCGGGCCGCGGCCGACTCCAGTTCCTCCCGGAGCGGCCCGTCGCGCAGGACCGCGGCCGGACCGAGCAGCCCTTCGACCACGGCCAGCGCCCCGGCGACGTCACCGTGGCCGAGCCGCTCCCGGACCGCCGGAAGTGCCTCCGGGTTGCGGTGCACCGCGTCGATCGCCCGCAGGCAGGGCAGCCCAGGCCCGCCGAGCGCCACCAGCAGCTCCTCCCGGCGCAGTTGGGCCGGGTCGTGGTCGATCGCGGTGAGCACCCCGTCCCGCAGCGCGATCCGATGGACCTGGCCCCGGCACTCCACCCGGTGCGGATCACCCGGCCCGGTGACGGACCTGCCGACGGGCCCGGCCGCGCCTGCCGATCCGTACGCCGCCACCGAGCCGTGCGCCGTCAACGCGGCGGCGACAAGCGGATGCAGTCGATCGGCCGCGACCAGCCCGGCCCGCACCAGCTCCAGATCCGGAAGGACCCGGGCCGCCGCCTCCGGCAGCACCGGAAGCGCGGCGACCTCCTGCGGCGGCAGCGCCTCCCGAAGCGGCCGGAACGTCGGGGCATGGCTGTCGTCGGGGGCGACGAGTTCGAGCACGGCACGGCTGCGCGCACCGAGCCGCACGGTGAAGGCCCCGCGAGGACGGCCCTCGGCCCGCAACAGCACCTCCGCCTCGGCGGCCCAACGCGCCACCGCCCACGAGGAGTCGGAGCCCCCGTCGCATCGTCGTGCCAACTCGCCGCTCCGCCCGGCGTCCCACAGATGCCGGTGCAGATCGAGCCGGAAACGCCGTTCGGGATGCGGATGGGGATGGTGCCCGGGATGCCGGGGGTCTCCGGGGGCGCTGTCCCCGGACTCCTGCCACAGGGACAGGGACATCCGCTGCCCGGCGTCCGCCCAGGCCGGCGGTGTCCGTACCACCAGATGCAGCGGAGCGGCACCGGAACGCCGGTAACGGGCCAGGGAGAGGGTGAGACCGGGCCGGAGCCGCCCGTCGGGGGCGATCCGGGGCATGTGCCAGCGGAGCAGATCCGGTGCCAGTCGGCGCAGGTCAGCACGGAGTCGGGTGGCGAGATCGGTGCCGTGGCGGTCGCGCACGGCGCGCAGATCGAGATCGACGTCGATCCGGGCGGCGGCGCAGGCCCCCGCCCAGTCACCGGCCGCACGCCGCGCGGTCGCGGTCTCGATCATGGACAGTGGCACGGCGTACTCGCGCACGCGCTGCCACATCAACAGGCGGGTCGGAATCCCGTTCGCGAAGTGATGTGCCATCAGCACTCACCTTGCGCGGACGATTCCCCCAATCCGAGCGAGGAGAAGTTCATCATCGGCGGCATCATAAGCACCACGATCAGATTCTGTCAGCACGGTTTCCGTCGGAGTCAGTGGATGTGCCGCCCCCGCGCGTCGGGCACCCCCGACTTCCGGAAGAAGTAGCTGTTGACCTGGTCGCGCCACTCGCGGGCGCCGCGGAGCTGTTCCTCGTACCGCTTCGTCACCCGCGCGTGGCGCGCCGGTGACACGAGGTCCGCGAGCGAGGCCCACACCCGCCGGGCCTCCTCCACCTCGGCCACACCCGCGAAGTGCGTGTCGTAGATGTGCTGGATCACGGTCGTGCCGCTGTGCAGGACATGCCCGTACGGCACGTGGTGGAAGAACAGCAGCAGCTCGTCGGGGCAGGTCCGCACGGACTCGTACAGCTCGGCCCAGGGTTTGGCGTACTGCGCCGCGTAGCCGGTGCCGGTGGTCGCGGTGCGGTCGACGCCGATGCCGTCACGGTCGGCGAAGTGGTAGGTGCCCCAGGGGCTGTACTCGTAGCCGTCGACGCTCGGCCCGTAGTGGTGCCCCGGCTGCACCATGAAGCCGACGCCGAGCGGCGCGGTGTACTTCTCGTACGTCCGCCACGAGCCGTGGAGAACGGCGCGCAGCCCCTCCCGCAGCCGTCCGGGGTCGGCGCTCGCCTCGGCCGGGAAGGTGAGCCGGATCCACTCGTCGAGCAGGTCGTGCGGGTCGGCGTCCGGCCGCCAGCCGAGCCGGCCGACGGTGTACAGGTTGGCCTGGGCGAGCGGATGCCCCGTCCAGAAGGGGTCGTCGCCCACGTTGGACACGGCGACCAGACCGCCGGCCAGGTCACCGACACCGGGCCCGCCGTCCTCCCCGTCGGGCCGGAACCGCAGCACCTCGCTCCACATCGGCCCGAGCCAGCACACGTGCCGCTGCTGCCCGGTGTACTCCTGCGTGGCCTGCACCTCCAGCGCGAGCCGGGTGCGCGGCATGGCCCCGAGCACGGGCGAGACCGGCTCGCGCACCTGGAAGTCCAGGGGCCCGTGCTTGACCTGGAGCACGGCGTTCTCCGCGAACTCGCCGTCCAAGGGGGCGAAATGGTCGTACGCGGCACGCGCCCGGTCCGTCGACCGGTCCCGCCAGTCCTGCCGGTGGTTGTAGACGAAGGCCCGCCAGCGCACGGTGCCGCCGTGCGGGGCGAGCGCGGCGGCCAGCATGTTGGCGCCGTCGGCGTGACTGCGGCCGTAGGTGAACGGACCCGGCTGGCCCTCCGAGTCGGCCTTCACCACGAACCCGCCGAAGTCCCCGATCACCTCGTACACCTGTGCGACCGTCGCCGCCCACCATCGGCGCACTCCTTCGTCGAGCGGGTCGGCCGTGGCCAGTCCGCCGAGTACGACCGGCGCCGCGAAGGTGACCGACAGATGCGTCCGGATGCCGTACGGCCGCAACGCGTCGGCGAGGGCGGCGACCTCACCGATCCGGTCGGTGAGCAGACGCGCCTCGGTGGCGTGCACGTTGACGTTGTTGACGGTCACGGCGTTGATCCCGCAGGCCGCGAGCAGCCTGCCGTACGCCCGTACCCGCTCGGTCTCCCCGCGTGCCTCGCCGTCCCGCCAGAACAGCGACCCGCCCGCGTAACCACGCTCCACCTGGCCCATCACCGGGTGCACGGCCACGTTGTCCCAGTGGTCCAGTGCCCGCAGCGCCACCGCGGGCCGGTGTGTCTCGCGCGGCCGCTCGGCACCGAACGCGTCCTCGCCGAGCCGCACGACGTGGAACAGCCCGTACAGCAGCCCCCGCCCACCGGCCGCCGTGACGGTGGTGGTCCCGTCGCGGCGCACGCAGGCGAACCCCTCGTCGCCGAGGTCCGGTGCGTCGGTGACGTCCAACACCAGGTCGTACGGGGCGGCCCGCGCGGCCCGCGCGTCGCGCACCACCTCGCCCCCGAACCGGGCACAGGCGGCGGCCGCCTCGCCGTGCACGGTGTCCACGAGCGGCCCACGGCCACGGACCAGCGTCCGACGGCAGCCGAGCGGCCGGAAGACCTCCGGTGGCAGCCAGGCGGGGTCGACGCCTTCGGGCAGGACGGGCGCTGGCACGGGAAGCGACACGGAACCCCCTCGGCGATGACCGGACCATTGTGGGACAGGGGACACGGGCGGGTCTCGGGTGGCTCGGGGGAATGGCCGAATAAGATCGCCAGAAAACCCTTTCCCGTCATTTCCGCGAGGTCTCAACGGTCTCAACTCGGAAAAGACCGGTGGTCAACCTTGCATTCGATCTTGCTCAGGCGGCGGGAAGTGGACTATACCTGTCGGCACTTCCACATGATGAGCGCTTCCTGCACGACCCTGCTTGACCTGACCGCGGTGCCCGGGAGGATCCGGTTCACCGCCTGAGTCCTGGAGAAGGCGAGGACTTGAGCATGGGATCCACTTCCGCAGAGCACCACGGTTCCGAAGGCGTCGGCCGACGCGATCTGATCAAGCGGTCCGCCGCGCTCGGCCTGGTCACCATTCCCACCATGAGCTTCCTCGCCGCGTGTGCCAGCGGCGGCGGGGGAGACGACTCGAACGACAACACGTCCAAGGGCAAGACCACCAAGGACAATCCGTTCGGCGCGGAGAAGGGCAGCAAACTCGACGTCGTCGTCTTCAAGGGCGGTTACGGCGACGACTACGCCAAGGCGTGGGAGGCCGACTTCAACAAGAAGCTCGGGATCACCTCCAGCCACACCGGCACGCAGGAGATCACGGGCAAGCTCCAGCCCCGCTTCAACGCCGGAACCCCGCCGGACATCGTCGACGACTCCGGTGCCCAGCAGATCAAGGTCGACGTGCTCTTCAAGAACGGCCAGCTCCTCGACCTCGCCGGGGTCCTGGACGCGCCGGCCGTGGACGACCCCGCCAAGAAGGTCCGCGACACCCTGATCCCCGGCACGCTCGACCCGGGCACCTTCGAGGGCAAGGTCGTCGCCCTGAACTACATCTACACGGTCTGGGGCCTGTGGTACTCCGGCAAGCTCTTCAAGGAGAAGGGCTGGGAGGAGCCCAAGACCTGGGCCGACTTCCTCGCCGTCTGCCAGGACGCCAAGAAGCAGGGCATCGGCGGCCTCGCCCACCAGGGCAAGTACCCGTACTACATCAACGTCGCCATCATGGACATGATCGCCAAGAAGGGCGGCCTGGACGCCATGAAGGCGATCGACAACCTCGACCCCAAGGCGTTCGTCGGCTCCGACGCGGCGCAGGCCGGCGTCGAGGCGATCTACGAGGTCGTCGAGAAGGGCCTGCTCATGCCCGGCACGAACGGCCTGACCCACACCGAGTCGCAGACCCGATGGAACCAGTACAAGGCCGCGTTCATCACCTGCGGCTCCTGGCTGGAGAACGAACAGCTCAAGACGACGCCGACCGACTTCGACATGAAGTTCATGCCGATGCCGCTGCTGCCCGACAGCAAGCTGCCCTTCGAGGCGATCCGGGCCGGCGCCGGCGAGCCCTTCATCATCCCGGCCAAGGCCAAGAACCTCGCCGGCGCCCAGGAGTTCATGAGGAGGATGCTCTCCAAGGAGTGGTCGACGCAGTTCGCCAAGGAGGCCAACTCGCTGACCATCCTCAAGGACGGCGTCGACCCGAGCGTCCAGCTCCGCCCGGGAACCCAGTCCACCGTCGAGGCGACCAAGGCAGCGGGCGACAACACCTTCCGCTACATGTACGTCGACTGGTACAGCGAGATGGGGGCCGCCCTCGAGGCCGCCTCCAACGAGTTGATGGCCAAGCGCATCCAGCCGAAGGAGTGGCTCAAGCGAGCCCAGGCCGCGGTCGACAAGCAGGCCAAGGACCCGGCGTCCAAGAAGAACCACCGGGACTGACCGCACGCCGTATCCCGGGCCGGAACACCCCCGGCCCGGGGGAGGACACCAGGGGCAGGAATCGCCAATGCGCAAAGGGCAGTACAGGTTCATCGCGGGGTTTCTGTTCATCCCCGTGGCGCTCTATCTGATCTTCGTCATCTGGCCGTACATCCAGACCTTCGGCTATTCGCTGACCGACTGGAAGGGCCAGTCGCAGACCTTCAATTTCGTCGGGCTCGACAACTACGAAGCGCTGTTCCAGGACGACGTCTTCCTGCAGGCCATCTGGCACAACATCCAGTTCCTGGTGTTCATCCCGGTGATCACCATTCTGCTCGCGCTGTTCTTCGCCTTTATGGTGAACGTGGGCGGACGCGGCCACGCCGGCGGAGTCAGCGGAGTCGCCGGGTCCGGGTTCTACAAGATCGTCTACTTCTTCCCGCAGGTGCTGTCGCTCGCGATCGTCGCGGTGCTGTTCAACGCGGTGTACCGCAGCGACGGCGGCGGCATGCTCAACGGTCTCCTCACCAAGCTCGGGCTGGTCGACGCCGACAACCCCGTGGAATGGCTGAACGAGCCGGGGTTCGTGCGCTGGGCGCTGATCCTGGTCGTCGTCTGGCACGGCGTCGGGTTCTACCTGGTGCTGTTCTCCGCCGCCATGCAGTCCATCCCGAAGGACATCTACGAGGCCGCCCTCATCGACGGCGCGGGCCGCTCCCAGTCCTTCCTCCGCATCACACTGCCCCTGCTGTGGGACAGCGTGCAGACCGCCTGGGTATACCTGGGCATCGTGGCGATGGACATGTTCGTGCTGGTCGCGTCCATGACCCAGAACATGGGCGCCTACGGCGGCGGCCCCGACCACGCCAGTGACGTCATGTCGTCCGTGATGATGCGCAACTTCCTCTACTTCGGAAAGAGCGGCTACGCCTGCGCCATGGGTGTGGTCATGCTGCTGCTCACCCTCGTCCTGTCCGTGGTCACGCTGCGCGTCACCCGCCGCGAGCGCGTCGAGTTCTGAGCGGGAGAGAGACGACGATGAGCGCACCCATCAAGGAACCCGCGGCCGTCCCCGTCGAGCGGCCCGTGGCCAAGACCCCGCCCCACTCCGGCGACCGGCGCGGTGAGGGCGTCGTGCTGAACGTCTTCTCGCACGGCTTCCTCGCCCTGTGGGCCCTGCTGATCGTGCTGCCCCTGTTGTGGCTGGTGCTCAGCTCCTTCAAGACCGACGCGCAGATCGGCGGTTCGGCCTTCGGCTGGCCGCAGAACTGGTCCCTAGACGTCTTCTCCCGGGCCTGGGACAAGGGCATCGGGGACTACTTCCTCAACACGGTCATCGTGCTGGTCTTCTCGGTGCCGCTGACGATGCTGTTCGGGTCCATGGCCGCGTACGTCCTGGCGCGGTACCAGTTCTGGGGCAACCGGTTCCTGTACTACTTCTTCGTCGCGGGCGCGATGTTCCCGGTCTTCCTGGCACTGGTGCCGCTGTTCTTCATGGTCAAGCGCCTCGACATGCTGAACACCTTCCAGGGTCTGATCCTGGTCTACGTCGCGTACTCGATGCCGTTCACGGTCTTCTTCATGCACGCCTTCTTCCGGACCCTGCCCACGGCGGTCTTCGAGGCGGCCATCCTGGACGGCGCTTCGCATGCGCGTACGTTCTTCCAGGTGATGCTGCCGATGGCGAAGCCGGGTCTGGTCAGTGTCGGCATCTTCAACACCCTGGGCCAGTGGAACCAGTTCATCCTGCCGACGGTCCTCATGCAGCCGCAGAGCGGCGACGATCCGGAGCGCTATGTCCTCACCCAGGGCCTGATCCAGCTCCAGCAGCAGATGGGGTACGCCTCCGACCTGCCGGTCCTCTTCGCGGGTGTGACCATCGCGATGATCCCGATGCTGGTGGTGTACCTGTCCTTCCAGCGGCAGGTGCAGGCGGGCCTCACGTCGGCCACGCTCAAGTAGCGACGCGGATGTAGCCCTCCGCAGTCGCCCGTACGCACGCCGTCCCCGGGCCGGGGGCGGCGCGCGCCGCTGTGTGCAACCACCTGGAAATCGTTCAACCTCTTGACGGGAGGCGACCCGAACGGCTCAGCTTAGAGTTCACTAGTTGGACATAGACGGGGCCTCATTGCTGCGGTCCCGCGCGCAGGAGGTCGTCGTGGAGACTCCGGGGTCGCAGTCATCGCTGCACCGAGCCAACCTGGAGCGTGTCGTACGAGCCGTGCGCCTGGCCGGGTCCCTCACGCAGGCCGAGATCGCCAGGACGACGGGTCTTTCCGCGGCGACGGTCTCCAATATCGTCCGGGAGTTGAAGGACGGCGGAACGGTCGAGGTCACGCCCACCTCGGCGGGCGGCCGCCGGGCCCGCGCCGTGTCCCTGAGCGGTGACGCCGGCATCGTCATAGGCGTCGACTTCGGGCACACCCATTTGCGCGTCGCGGTCGGGAACCTCGCCCACCAGGTGCTGGCCGAGGAGTCCGAGCCGCTCGACGTGGACGCCTCCTCGACCCAGGGCTTCGACCGGGCGGAAGAGCTGGTCAATCGCCTGATCGCAGCAACCGGGGTGGACGAGTCCAAAATCGCCGGTGTGGGCCTGGGTGTGCCCGGCCCCATCGACGGCGAGTCCGGGACCCTGGGCTCGACCGCCATCCTGCCCGGCTGGACCGGCAGCAAGCCGGCCGAGGAGATGCGCGGGCGACTCGGCGTGCCCGTCCACGTGGACAACGACGCCAACCTCGGCGCCCTCGGTGAGCTGGTCTGGGGCAGCGGCAGGGGCGTACGTGATCTTGCCTACATCAAGGTCTCCAGCGGTGTCGGCGCCGGCCTGGTGATCGACGGGAAGATCTACCGCGGCCCGGGTGGCACTGCGGGAGAAATCGGACATATTACTCTTGATGAATCCGGTCCTGTCTGCCGCTGCGGCAACCGGGGCTGCCTGGAGACCTTCGCGGCCGCGCGCTATGTGCTGCCGCTCCTCCAGTCCAGCCACGGCGCCGACCTGACCATGGAGGGCATGGTGCGGCTGGCCAGGGACGGAGACCCGGGCTGCCGTCGGGTGATCGCCGACGTCGGCCGGCACATCGGCAGTGGAGTGGCGAACCTTTGTAATCTGTTGAACCCGAGCCGAGTCGTCCTGGGCGGTGATCTCGCCGAGGCCGGAGAGCTCGTCCTCGGTCCGATCAGGGAGTCGGTCGGCCGCTACGCGATCCCCAGCGCAGCGCGCCAACTGTCCGTTCTCCCGGGGGCACTTGGTGGCCGCGCGGAGGTGCTCGGAGCGCTCGCCCTCGCACTGAGCGAGATGGGTGATTCGACCCTTCTGGACGGTGCGCTGACCACGGCCACACCCGCCTTCACCTAGAGAACGAATAAAGCCGTTGCCATCTCGTTAAGTATTTACTTCTTGACGTCGCACGTGTGGCCGAGTTGACTTCCAGCCACCTCGGCCGCAGCGCTGCGGCCCTGTCAGGGAGGCACACCCCCAAATGAACGCAACGATGCGTAGAGTCGTGATCGGTACGGCCGCGGTTTCGCTGGCCCTGTCCGTGGCCGCCTGCGGCAAGGCCGGCGACGACAAGGACTCCGACAGCGGCAGCACGTCGGGCGGCGGCGGTGGCGGCAAGACGATCGGTCTGTTGCTGCCGGACAGCGTCACCGCACGCTACGAGAAGTTCGACAAGCCGTACTTCGAGGCGAAGACCAAGGAGCTGTGCTCCGACTGCAAGGTCGAGTACGCCAACGCGGCCGGTGACGCGGCCAAGCAGGCCCAGCAGGTCAGCAGCATGATCACCAAGGGCGTCAAGGTCCTCGTGATCAGCGCCCAGGACTCCGCCGCCATCAAGTCCTCGATCCAGTCCGCGGTCGACAAGGGCATCAAGGTCGTTGCCTACGACCGCCTCGCCCAGGGCCCGGTCTCCGCGTACGTCTCCTTCGACAACGTCAAGGTCGGCGAGCTTCAGGGCCAGGCGCTGCTCGACGCGCTGGGCTCCAAGGCCACCCCGAAGTCGAAGGTCGTCATGATCAACGGTGACGACGCCGACCCGAACGCCGGCCAGTTCAAGCAAGGCGCCCACAAGGCCCTCGACGGCAAGGTCGACATCGCCTACGAGCAGTCCGGCCTGTGGAAGGACACGGTCGCCGCGCAGAAGGTGTCCGCGGCCATCACCCAGCTCGGCGCCAAGAACATCGCGGGCGTCTACGCCGCCAACGACGGCATGGCCGGTGGTATCGCCAACACCCTCAAGGGCGCCGGCATCAGCGGCATCCCGCTGACCGGTCAGGACGCGGAGCTCGCGGGTATCCAGCGCATCGTCGCCGGCACCCAGTCCTCCACCGTCTACAAGGCCTTCAAGCCCGAGGCGGACGCCGCCGCCCAGCTCGCGGTCAACCTGCTCGAGGGCAAGGACATCAAGTCCCTCGCGACCGAGACGCTGACCAGCGGCTCCGGCGACAAGGTGCCCTCCCAGCTGCTGACCCCGGTGTCGGTCACCAAGGCCAACATCAAGGACACGGTGATCAAGGACAAGCTGTACACGGTCCAGGACATCTGCACCGCTGACTACGCGGCCGCCTGCAAGAAGGCGGGCCTGCAGTAAGGCTCGCTCCGCGAGCACCGGCCCGAGCCCGCCCTGGGCTCGGGCTCCACGACCGCCCTGCGGTCCGCGAACCCCTCCGGCGCCCGTCCCACCTTTCAACCCCGCTGCGGGGCGGGCGTCGGCGGAAACCGTTGCCATGGGCAGCGGGTTCGCGCATGTTCACCTTGTAAACCTTGTGCGCCACCCCGCGGGGCGTCGCGCACATCCCTCCGCGCATGTCTCACGCGCGGCATCCCCGCCGGTCAGGCGGCGAAGGAGATGGTTCACGTGTCCGCTACGCCCGTGTTGGCGTTGCGCGGAGTCTCCAAGCGATTCGGTGCGGTGCAGGCACTCACCGATGTCGAACTGGAGGTCCACGCCGGAGAAGTCGTCGCCCTGGTCGGCGACAACGGCGCAGGAAAGTCCACCCTGGTCAAGACGATCGCGGGTGTCCACCCCATCGATGAGGGCGTCATCGAGTGGGAGGGCAACGCGGTCAGCATCAACAAGCCGCACGACGCCCAGGGACTCGGCGTCGCGACGGTCTACCAGGACCTCGCGTTGTGCGACAACCTCGACGTGGTCGGCAACCTCTACCTCGGGCGCGAGCTGCTGCACCGCGGCGTCATCGACGAGGTGTCGATGGAGAAGAACGCCCGGGAACTGCTGAGCACGCTCTCCATCCGCATCCCGAGCGTGCGCATCCCGATCGCCAGCCTCTCCGGAGGTCAGCGCCAGGTCGTGGCGATCGCCCGCGCCCTGATCGGCGATCCCAAGGTCGTGATCCTCGACGAGCCCACCGCCGCCCTGGGTGTCGAGCAGACCGCCCAGGTCCTCGACCTGGTCGAGCGGCTGCGCGAGCGTGACCTCGGCGTCATCCTCATCAGCCACAACATGGCCGACGTGAAGGCGGTCGCCGACACTGTCGCCGTCCTGCGCCTGGGCAAGAACAACGGCTCCTTCTCTGTGAAGGACACCAGCCACGAAGAGATCATCGCCGCCATCACGGGCGCCACGGAGAACGCCGTGACCCGTCGTGCGGGGCGTCGCAGCACGGAGGCGGCAAAGTGAGTGACACGTCCAAGACCGTGAAGTCGGACGTCCAGGTGGAGAAGCAGTCCACCGTGGCGCCCGCCGACGACCCGACGGCCGCGCCGGTCTCCGTCGTCGACCCGCGACTGCTGGTCCGCGAAGAGGGCCTGAAGGGCTACCTCACCGAGTTCAAGCGCAAGGTGAGGGGCGGTGAGCTGGGCTCGCTGCCGGTCTTCATCGGCCTGATCGTCATCTGGACGATCTTCCAGCTGCAGAACGACCGCTTCCTCAGCGCCGACAACCTGTCGAACATCAGCTACTTCATGGCGGCCACCGGCATGCTCGCCATCGGCCTGGTGTTTGTGCTGCTGCTCGGTGAGATCGACCTCTCGGTCGGCTCGGTGAGCGGCCTGGCCTCGACGCTGTTCGCGGTGTTCGTGGTCGACGACTCCATGAACCCGTGGCTGTCCCTGGTGCTGACCATCCTCACCGGTATCGCCATCGGCGCGCTGCAGGGCTGGTTCTTCGCGAAGATCGGCGTCCCCGCGTTCGTCGTGACCCTGGCCGGCTTCCTCGGCTGGAACGGTCTGATGCTGTGGCTGCTGGGCTCCAGCGGCACGATCAACATCCCGGCGGAGAAGGGGCCGGTGCACCTGCTCGGCCAGAACTCCTTCTTCATGGACCAGGCCATCATCGGTGCGTACATCCTGGCCGGTCTCGGTGTGCTGTCCATGCTCTTCGGCTCGTTCAGCGAGCAGCGCCGGCGGCGGGCGGCGGGTGTGCCCTTCCGGCCCACCAGCGAGATCCTCCTCCGTGTGGGCGCGCTCGCCGTGGCGTCCTTCGCCGCCGCGGCCGTGCTGAACAACGCGTCGGGTGTGTCCAACGCGTTGGTGATCTTCCTGGCGGCGCTGGTGATCGTGGACTTCGTGCTGCGTCGTACGACGTACGGGCGCAAGGTCTTCGCGGTCGGTGGCGGCATCGAGGCGGCGCGGCGTGCGGGTATCAACGTGCCGCTGGTACGGATCACCGTGTTCGCGATCTCGGGTGGGTTCGCCGCGGTGGGCGGCATGTTCTTCGCCGGTCAGACGGCGAGCGCCACGCTCAATGCCGGTGGCGGCAACACCCTGATGCTCGCGATCGCCGCGGCTGTGATCGGTGGCACCAGCCTCTTCGGTGGGCGTGGGTCCGTGTGGTCCGCGCTGCTCGGCATGCTGGTGATCCAGTCGATTCAGACGGGTCTGGACCTGCTGAACATGAACACGTCGATTCAGTACATGATCACTGGCGCGGTTCTGCTGGGTGCGGTTGTCATCGACTCCGTGTCGCGCAAGAGCCAGAAGGCGGCGGGTCGCGCGTAGCGCGTCAGCGCCGTCGGGGTGCGGTGGTACTGCGGGTGCCGGTCCAGTGTGGCCGATCGCGCAGTTACCGGCGCCCCTTGGGGTGAGCTGCGGTTCCGCCCCTTGGAGAGAAATCTGTGCCCGGCTCCCCAGAGGTGCCGGGCACAGTCGCGTCGAGGGAAACATTAGACTCGACGAGCCCGCCGAAAAGCTTGAACAGCTCTACTGCAAGGAGGCACGGGTGCCGCTGCTGACCCGCATCAGGGGACCGCGCGATCTGGACCGGCTCAGCCTGGAGGAGCTGGACCAGCTGGCAGAGGAGATCCGGGGCTTTCTGGTCGAGGCCGTGTCCAAGACCGGTGGGCACCTGGGCCCCAACCTCGGAGTGGTCGAGCTCACCATCGCGCTGCACCGGGTCTTCGAGTCCCCGAAGGACAAGGTGCTGTGGGACACCGGTCACCAGTCCTACGTGCACAAGCTGCTGACCGGGCGCCAGGACTTCTCCAAGCTGAAGATGAAGGGCGGCCTGTCGGGCTACCCCTCGCAGGCCGAGTCCGAGCACGACGTCATCGAGAACAGCCACGCGTCGACGGTCCTCGGATGGGCCGACGGCATCGCGAAGGCCAACCAGCTCCTCGAACGCGACAGCCACGTCGTCGCCGTCATCGGTGACGGGGCGCTCACCGGCGGCATGGCCTGGGAGGCGCTCAACAACATCGCCGAGGCCAAGGACCGCCCGCTCGTCATCGTCGTCAACGACAACGAGCGGTCGTACGCCCCGACCATCGGCGGCCTCGCCAACCACCTCGCGACGCTGCGGACGACCGACGGCTACGAGCGTTTCCTCGCTCGCACGAAGGAGATCCTCGACCGCACGCCGGTCGTCGGAAAGCCGCTGTACGAGACCCTGCACGGGGCCAAGAAGGGGCTCAAGGACTTCATCGCCCCCCAGGGCATGTTCGAGGACCTCGGGCTGAAGTACGTCGGGCCGATCGACGGGCACGACATCGAGGCGCTGGAGTCGGCGCTCGCGCGGGCCAAGCGCTTCGGCGGCCCCGTCATCGTGCACTGCCTCACCGAGAAGGGCCGCGGCTACCAGCCCGCCCTCCAGGACGAGGCCGACCGCTTCCACGGCATCGGTCCCATCCACCCCGACACCGGCCTGCCGATCAAGGCCTCCGGCGCCGACTGGACCTCCGTCTTCGGCGACGAGATGGTCCAGCTCGGCAGGGAGCGCAAGGACATCGTCGCGATCACGGCGGCCATGCTGCAGCCCGTCGGCCTGAAGAAGTTCGCGGAAGCCTTCCCGGACCGGATCTACGACGTCGGCATCGCGGAGCAGCACGGCGCCGTCTCCGCGGCGGGCCTGGCCCACGCGGGCGTCCACCCCGTCTTCGCCGTGTACGCCACCTTCCTCAACCGCGCCTTCGACCAGGTCCTCATGGACGTGGCCCTGCACCGGTGCGGTGTCACCTTCGTCCTGGACCGCGCCGGCGTCACCGGCACCGACGGCGCCTCGCACAACGGCATGTGGGACATGTCGATCCTCCAGGTGGTCCCGGGGCTGCGGCTGGCCGCCCCGCGTGACGCCGACCAGGTGCGCGCACAACTGCGCGAGGCCGTCGCCGTCAACGACGCGCCGACCGTCGTGCGCTTCTCGAAGGGCGCCGTCGGTCCCGCCGTACCGGCCGTGGGACGCGTCGGCGGCATGGACGTGCTGCGCGAGCCCGGAACGGACCGGCCCGACGTCCTGCTGGTGTCCGTGGGCGCCCTCGCGCCGATGTGCCTGGAGATCGCCGGCCTGCTCGACAAGCAGGGCATCTCCACCACCGTCGTCGACCCGCGCTGGGTGAAGCCCGTCGACGAGGCCATGGCCCCGCTCGCGGAGCGGCACCGCGTGGTCGTCACCGTCGAGGACAACTCCCGCGTCGGCGGTGTCGGCTCGGCGATCGCCCAGGCCCTGCGCGACGCGGGCGTCGACGTCCCGCTGCGCGACTTCGGCATCCCGCCCCGCTTCCTCGACCACGCCTCCCGCGCCGAGGTCATGGCGGAGATCGGTCTGACGGCCCCCGACATCGCACGCCAGGTCACCGGCCTGGTCTCCAAGCTGGACGGCCGGTTCGACCGTACGGCCGCCGAGGTCGACTCCGTGCAGCCCGTGCGCGACTGACGCGACACGACTCGTCCGGATGGGCCGGTCCCGCCACTCTTTGCAGTGGTGTGACCGGCCCGTTTGCGTGAATCCCCCCGCATCGGGCATACGCAGTACGCCCCCTCTCGATCATGTCGAGGACGACAAGCGTGGGAGGTAGTCCCGTGACCAGCACCCTCTTCCGGACGAAGAAGGTCGAGCAGTCCATCCTCGATACCGAGGAGCCAGAGCACGCGCTCAAGAAGTCCTTGTCCGCGCTGGACCTGACCGTCTTCGGCGTCGGCGTCATCATCGGCACCGGCATCTTCGTTCTCACCGGCACGGTCGCCAAGAACAACGCCGGTCCCGCCGTCGCCCTGGCCTTCGTCGCGGCCGGGGTCGCCTGCGCGCTCGCCGCGCTCTGCTACGCCGAGTTCGCCTCCACCGTCCCGGTGGCCGGCTCGGCGTACACCTTCTCGTACGCCTCCATCGGGGAACTGCCTGCCTGGATCATCGGCTGGGACCTGGTCCTGGAATTCGCGCTGGGCACCGCGGTGGTCGCCGTCGGCTGGTCCGGCTACATCGCCTCGCTTCTCGACAACGCGGGCTGGCACCTGCCCGCGTCCCTCAGCGGGAGAGAGGGGGCCGACGGGTTCGGTTTCGACATCCTCGCGGCCGCTCTCGTCCTGGTGCTGACCGCCATCCTCGTGGTCGGCACGAAGCTGTCCGCCCGGGTCACCTCCGTCGTGGTCGCCATCAAGGTGACCGTCGTCCTCACCGTGATCATCGCGGGCGCCTTCCTCATCAACGGTGACAACTACGACCCGTTCGTCCCGAAGGCGCAGGAGGTGGAGGCGGGCAGCAGTCTCGACTCCCCGCTCATCCAGCTGATGTTCGGCTGGGCACCCTCCAACTTCGGCGTGATGGGCATCTTCACCGCCGCCTCCGTCGTCTTCTTCGCGTTCATCGGCTTCGACGTCGTCGCCACGGCCGCCGAGGAGACCAGGAACCCCCAGCGCGACATGCCCCGCGGCATCCTCGGTTCCCTCATCATCTGCACGGTCCTGTACGTCGCCGTGTCGATCGTCGTCACCGGCATGGAGCACTACACCAAGCTGTCCGTGAGCGCCCCGCTCGCCGACGCCTTCAAAACCACCGGGCATCCGTGGTTCGCGGGCTTCATCAGCTTCGGCGCCGCCGTCGGCCTGACCACGGTCTGCATGATCCTGCTCCTGGGCCAGACCCGGGTCTTCTTCGCGATGAGCCGCGACGGACTGCTGCCCCGCTTCTTCTCCCACGTCCACCCGCGGTTCAAGACCCCGCACCGGCCGACCATCCTGCTGGGCGTGCTCATCGCGATCCTGGCCGGCTTCACCAGCCTCAGCGAACTCGCCGAGCTGGTGAACATCGGCACGCTGTTCGCCTTCATCGTCGTAGCGATCGGCGTGATCATCCTCCGCCGCACCCGCCCCGACCTGCCCCGGGCCTTCCGCACTCCCTGGGTGCCGGTCATCCCGGTCCTGTCGGTGTGCGCCTCCCTGTGGCTGATGCTGAACCTGCCGGCCGAGACCTGGCTGCGCTTCGGCATCTGGATGGTGGTCGGCTTCTTCGTCTACTTCCTCTACGGCCGCTCCCACAGCCGTCTCGGACGGCACGAGGAGACGGTGGCAGCCGGACCGGACGGTGCCGGCCGCTAGGGCCTCTCGTTTGGATCAGGCCGGGCTCGCGGGCCCCGGCACCGCGCCTCGCCGCGTTGTCGTCGGTTGGCAACACGCCCCAGCCGACCCCTTCATAGACCCGGTTCCGTACGTGACCGGCCCCGTACCTCCCGCTGCGGCGCGGACGTACGGGGCCGGTCACGTACGGGTCGGCACGGGTGCACTAGGCTGCCGACCCGCGACCCCGTCTCCCGGAAGGGCCGTCATGACACTCGGCATGGTTCTCGGCGACCGCCACTCCCGCGCTTCGACGCGGACGCGGTAGCCGCCACCAGCCCTCTTCTCCCCACACCCGGCCCGCTGGACGCACCGGGTGGCGGTTGAGCCTGCTCGCCTGCTCCTCGTCCCGTCGAAGTGCTCTTCGTGTCACCGCACTTACGACCACGAGGAGTACCTGGTGTCCACCCTCCACTGGACCGAGGACCACACCCGCCGTTCCGCCCGCTGGCACTCCGAGAACGGCACCCCCGCGCCCCGCCGGACCGTCCTCGCCGACGACCGTACGAAGGCCGCCACCGCCCACCGCCTGGCCCGCGAGGGCACTGCCCTGCTCTGGCGGGGCGACTACCACAACGCCCGCCGCCTGCTCACGGCGATGGCCCGCCGAACCGACGGCCCCCCGTCCCGCCCCGGCACCACCCCCGCCGACGCCTTCCACCTGGAGCGCCGGGCCCGTCGCCACCGCGCACGCGTCCTCGGTCGACTGCTGGTCCTCCTGGAGGACGACCACACCCTCGCCCTGCGCCGGGCCCCCGACATCCGCGAGGCCTGCGGCCAGGCCTACGGCCCGCCGACGGGGCCCACAGTGGTCTCACTCCGGGAACTGCTCGGGGTGATCGGCGCCCATCAGTGGCGTACGAAGGGAGTCGACGTACCTGCGCTGGGCGCCCGGATCCATCCGCACTACGGCGTGTTCTCACCGGTCAGGGGGGAGTACGTCGACCTGGTCGCGCGGGCGCCGCTGCCCCCTGCGCCGGGCCTCGACGCAGGCACGGCGTTCGACCTCGGCACCGGGACCGGGGTGCTCGCGGCGGTGTTGGCGCGTCGGGGCGTAAGGCGTGTCGTGGCGACCGACATCGCTCCCCGGGCGCTGGCCTGTGCCGAGGACAACGTCCGGCGGCTCGGGCTGGGCGGCCGGGTCGACGTGGTGGGCCCCTGCCTGTTCCCCGAGGGGCGCGCCGGGCTCGTCGTATGCAATCCGCCCTGGGTCCCCGCCCGTCCGAGCAGTGCCCTGGAGCAGGGGGTCTACGACCCCGACGGCGCCATGCTCCACGGCTTCCTCTCGGGGCTGCCCGACCGTCTCCTGCCGGGCGGCGAGGGCTGGCTCGTCCTGTCGGACCTGGCGGAGCATCTGGGGCTGCGTACGCGTGCACAGTTGCTCACTGCCTTCGACACGGCCCGCTTGCGGGTGGTGGACCGGCTCGACGCCGCGCCACGCCATCCGCGGGCCCGGGACAGCACGGACCCGCTGTACGCGGCCCGCGCGGCGGAGACGACGTCGCTGTGGCGGCTGGCGCCGAGAGAGTGAAGGGGCCTGAGGGCGTGGAGGTCAGTCACGCACCGCGCGCGGGCCCGTGACCTGCGCCCCCAACTCCGTCACCCGGCGCCGCAGTTCACGGTCCGCGGTGACGACCAGGCAGGCGCGGTCGGCGGCGCGGGCGGCATCGACCACGTGGACGAGGTGGTCGTCCCCGCTGCCGGGCGCGGACTCGACGCGGACGCCGGGCACGGGCTCCACACCGCGGGCCGCGCCCTCGACGACGAGGACGATCTCCAGGGGACCGGAGTGGCCGGGCAGTCCGTCGGCCGCCAGCCGGTCCCGCAACCGCTCCGCGGCGCCGCGCCGGTCCCGCCACCATCCGTCGGGCACCGACCCCACGACGTTCGCCGCGTCGACGACCACGAGGAGCGGGGGGAGCGGGGTGTCGTCGTTGTCGTCCATGGGACCAGGGTGTCACGGCCGACGAGTCGGGCGGCAGCTCAGCCGAAGGCCCCTCGGGCGTGGGGGGGGGGGGGGGGGGGGGGGGGGGGGGGGGGGGGGGGGGGGGGGGGGGGGGGGGGGGGGGGGGGGGGGGGGGGGGGGGGGGGGGG